>LNEB01000012.1 GCA_001464795.1 Bdellovibrionales bacterium Ga0074139 | reverse complement strand
AGTTACAGTATCTGAGACTGACTTTTTGAAAATTAAATCTTTGCTTGTAAAAAATATTGAAGAGATAAAGGCGATTATTAAAGATTCTCCTGCCGAAGGAGTGCATTGCCTAAGTTTAGATTTTTTTAGGCTTTAGTTTATATATTGTCCGTAGGCTTCAAAAAGGAATCATTCTGCCTAATATGCGTTATATTGGAAATGAGCCTTTTTGAGCTATGGCTATTGCACGGAATCGCTGTAACGATCTTTGATTAAATAGCTAGCTTTTTGGTTCTGGTGAAGTGCGTTTTAGTAAAAAGTTGAACTTTATTGGATTTGGATGAATCGGGTTTAAGCGAAGCTTATCTACGTCTCGAAAATTTTTTCGTTCTTGTAGAAGGTTTTTTGTGGATTCTTTTTCTAACTTTCTTTGATATTTTACTTTTCCCTTTACTGACGTTGAATTTCTTAGTGGCTTTTTTCGTAGCTTTTTTAGACGCTTTCTTTTTGACTCTGCTAATTCGACTGCGGATTTGACGAAGGTTGTCAGTTTTTGGATCGATGGAATCTAAACGCGACAAATAGGTGTCAACTTCATCCTCCGCGTTTTGATCAAGTAAGAATTCTCGAAATACATCGTCGGCTTTTCCATCAGCAATTCTCTGTTTCAGTTTAGATTCGCCTTTTTTAAGAATCCACTCTTGGAACTTTTCTTTCCATTTATCAGGAATAGATTTAATGAAAAAATTGATAGTGGTAAGCCATTCGAGTGCCATATAAGATTAGGATAGCAACACGCTGTAATTTGTACATATGTTGTTCGGTTTGACGGACAGAAGTCCTAAATATATTTTACTTTGTATATTCAAAGGCTTAACTCAAATTCATATTCAAGCTGACCTAAGTCACTGTCCGTACTTACGAACAAAAAGCTGGTTTGCATTGCTGCGCACTGGATTATTTGGTATTCGATTCCCTGTAATTTCAAGGGTTTAACTTCAAATTCATCCTGTTAATCCGCTTGGCCCTCCCGTTGCTTTAAGAGCTTTTGAACTCTTTGGGATTACATGGGGGTGTTCTGTGCCGTTTAAAGTTTTGGTCGTCGATAATGAGCTTGAGGACTTAGAGGTCACACGACTTGTTCTTTCAACTGACGCCGATTTTGAAATTCAAACCGAAGCTGATGCAACAAAAGCAATCGAACTTGTTCGGAAGAACCCGCACAGATTTGCCTGCGTTATTTTGGATTATCACATGCCGAAGGATGGGCTCTCAACGGCGCAAGAAATGTTTGCGGCAAATCCAAATTTGCAAATTGCGATTTTATCCGCTGATCAAACTCGTGAGGCTTTGAAAAAATCTATTCAAATTGGTGTTAAAAGTTTTATCGATAAGGATGAAGACCCTGAAGTCTTAAAAGGTGTTGTTCGCTCACTTTGCCAAAAATGGCAAAACAGAGCCGAAGTATTCAACTCGCCAAAAGTTTCAGGTGAAAATAATGAAAAGATCATCAATTCTATTGGCCTTGTTGGTCGATCTTCGAAACTTGCTGAAGTCGTCGAAATGGTTAAAAGAGCTGCCGCTGTCAGTTGCAGCGTCATTATCCAAGGCGAGTCCGGAACTGGAAAAGAGTTAATTGCAAAAGCGGTTCATAATCAATCTAAGCGCAGACAAAAGCCGTTTGTTGCAATCAACGTCAATGCCATTGCTGAAAACTTGGCTGAAAGCGAACTCTTTGGTCACGTTCGCGGCGCTTTTACAGGAGCCGATAAAGACAGCCCTGGGAAAATTCTTTCTGCTCAAGGTGGTACGCTTTTCTTAGATGAGATTGGGGATTTGAAGCCTGAAATTCAGGTTAAACTTTTGCGAGTGCTTCAAGATAAAAAATTGTCTCCAGTTGGAAGCAATAAGGTTTATGACTTGGACGTAAGAATTATCACGGCTACTCATGTAAATCTTGAAAAAGCGATTTTAGATGGAAAATTCCGTGAGGATCTTTTTTATCGCCTTCATGTGTTTCCAATTCAGATTCCTCCATTAAGAGAACGTCCTGAAGATATTCAACCATTGGTTGCACACTTTCTTAAGATTTACAGTGGCCTCGACCGGGAAGTGATGATGAAAACGGTTCGCATGATGGAACGATATGAATGGCGTGGCAATATTCGCGAGCTTGAAAACGAAGTTCAAAGATTGCTGTCAATGGGTACGCAAAAGATACAGCCAACTCACTTGAGCAAGAAAATCCTAGATGCCCTCAATTTTGAATCGGATGCAATCGTAACTCATCAGGACTATCAGAAAAGGCTTTGGGAAATGGAGTTGGAGTACCTCGAAAGAAATATTAAGGTTGCTGGCTCTTTGAGGGCTGCGTGCCGAGATATTTTTAAGTCAGCTCCGTCCTCAATTCACACAAGAATAAAAAACTTAACGGAACATTTATCAAAATCAAACTTTAAGGGGGTAGAAAATGAAAACACAATCTAAAGCTCTTTTGACTCTATTGATGCTCATTGGAGCCAATGCTTACGCAAGCAATAAATTGATCGAACGGACTGCTCTGGGACCAGATCAAATTGATCCCACGGTTCTCAAGGAACTTTTGACGGAAAAAATTCTTCTCCCTTCAAAATTGCCTCAATTCTTTGAATTGAATGAAAAAAAGGTCGAGGAAATTGTCATTAACTCTAACGATCCTGAACTTACTGAATTTATGAATTGGCTTAAGTCTTTGGCTGGCGAAGGAACTCAAATAAACCAGAAAAAACCTGGCGAGATGACTCCAGCTTCTCAAGATATTAAGGGAACACATTAAAGATGAGAGAATACTTTGAAAAAGATTATTTTAATTCTAGTTGCAGTTGCGGCGGGAGTACTGATCGTGAGTAATTTGGCAGATAGAGCCACTTCAGGCAGTTATCATTACGTCATTACTGAAACAAGTTTGCCTACTTCGTTAGACCCCTTAGACGGAGATCAAACGCAAAACTTGTCTGTACAGCGAATGATATACGCAACGCCTGTTGAAGTGGATGCCAAAGGATCGCTCGAAAGCCAAGTTTTGGAGAGCTTCTCGTACTCACCAGAAAATCGAACGATGACTTGGACGCTAAAGCCAGGAGCGAAGTTCTCTAACGGATCAGCAGTCACAATTGAAGATGTTGCTTTTGCTGTTTCAAGGATGGCCTATACTCGCCCTAAGTTCCCTATAATTGATAAGATCGAGGGGGTGCAAGATTGGGTTAAAAATTCAAATGCCCTTGAATCAAATCCGTCTGGGATTAAAATTTCTGGAAATACGGTTGAGATTAAATTTGCTGAGCCTGTAGATCATCCTCTTTTCAGATTTTGCCTGGAGATTTTTTCGATCATCCCGAAATCATGTGTCAATTTGAAAACTAATAAAATTACCTGCGATAAAATTCCATTTAGTGGTCACTACGCGATTAATGATCAAACAAAATCGCAGATCAATTTTGAATTGCGTGATAGTTCACCCTTGAAAGGAATCGCTCCGCACAAGATTTCTTTTGAGTATCAACTTCCTGATCAAGCATTTGCGGAAGGCTACAAATTTAATGGCGTGACAGTCATTCAAGGAAATGAAATTAAGCTTTCTCTTGAACAGCTTAAGTCTTTGAAGAATAAGTTTCAGACAAGTTATCTTCCGTCAGCCCGAATTGGACTAACACTCCTAAATCCAAACTTTGCACCGTTCAACAGTTCTATATGTCGTATGTTTTATGCGGACGCCTATCGCCAAGCTTTCGAAAGTTTGGAGACTGTGGGATTCAAGGTAGAATCTAGCGTTTTTACAGATGTCCTTCCTGGATATATGAAGTCTGAAGAAATCGGCAAGGCGACTATTTCCCAGATGACAGATAACGAAAAATCTAAATGTCTTCAGCAATTGCGGGAAACTCCTCCCCAGTGGGCAATTGTTAAGGAAGATGCGGGCTCAATTTACTCGGTTGTAACCGAGAAGACATTTGAAGTGCTTGGGATTCCAAAGCCAGAACCTAAAGTTTTCGATACCAGAAAACAAGAGACAGAAGCTTTTGTGAAGGGCGAGATTTCAGTTCTTGGAGCCAGTACAGGATTCTGGGCTATGGACCCAGCGGGTGATATTCAAATGCTTCTGACTCCCAACATGCATAAAATTCTTCAATTTGTTGCCAACGATGACAGAGTTCAAAACCTGATCAGATCTTTGAAAGTTGACGGCGAAAAAAATAATCCTGAAGCATTCAAAAAATTAAATCAGTACATTCATGACCAGGCACTCTTTAACGTCTTTGCTCATGTGAGAAGATTCTATTCCAGCAACTCTCTAGAAAATATCGCAGATCTTCCAGTTTCAATTACATCTCCTGCCCCTTGGCAGGTTTTTAGGATGAAATAATGGATAGTCGATCAATCCTCACTTCAGTAATAGCTGAACTTAAAGGGCAAAATGCGATGCCTAAGAGGATTGATTTGTCTAAGGTTGGCAACCGCTATTGGTGTGTTGCTTCCGATCTTGATGTCGATTCCGTTTCCGTGATGAATGAAGACATCACGACTGGCTTCTCAAATGAAAAAGAAATTGCAGTATTGAAGGCATTATCGGAAAGGGCCGAAAGAAAAGCCTTTTTAAATGGCTTCCGCAACAACATCTTGAGTTGCCAAACGGAAAGGTCGGACGGCTTTGCAGCAATGCCTCAAGGTGTAGACACCAACAAAGTTCGAGAAAACGCGCTCAATGAAGCAATAGAACGATATGTGTGGGCTTATTGGTGGGATCACGGCGAGATTGCCTTCAGTAAAGTTGAAATTCCTGCTGACCATGTCTTTATTCAAAATTCTGAATATTTAAATGATGCATACAAGGAATTAAAGATCGAAAAGTTTCTCTTGATCGAGCCTGAAATTTCGATTCCCGACAAGACAGTTAAGATTTTGTTCGTCAAAATGAGTGGTCTAGGATTTATCTCTGGAGGTGCTTGCGGCTCAAAATCTGAGGACCAAGAAGTATTCCTCCGTGCGTTTGATGAACTCTATAGACATGGCTTTGCGTACAAGCGTTCTCTTGAAAGAAAAATTGAAGCCAAGTCGTTTTACGAAAATCGACTTAACTTTTTCGCTAGCGGCTTAGGAAACCAAATTGTCGTGAATCGCCTGAGTGTTATTGGTAAGGAAAGAATTTCACTTCCAAGCTTAAGAATTGATGACGAAGTTCCTTCGTCATTCCGGGGATTCAAAATTCATCGCTGCTATTTTGAAAATCAACCCCCGTTCGTGGGCGGAGCTTTGGAGAGATTATGTCTATAAAGCCGTACATCTCAAAAAATGCTCTTTACTTATTTACGGTGATTTTATTATCCGGCGGCATTTATGGACTTTGTGACTACTATTTGCAAAGCGTTGCCAAAGAAATCATGTTGAACTGGGCTGAAACGGAAGCAATTTCTATTCAGGAAGGAAATCTTCTAACATCAATTACGAAAACCCAAAGGTTTTTGATTTCTTCGTCTTACGTTAAAGGCGTTCGTCTTGTAAAATTTGAAAATGGTGAACTGGTTCCAAAAATCGAGTTCGGCATGCCATTCGAGGTAAATGCCAATGACGTGGAAAGTCTTTCCGAAAATCTTACTCAACAGCGAATCGGTTTTTTACATCAGCGAACTTATTATAAAATTCCCCAGCAGCAAGGATTTGTTCTTGTTTTCGACGTAAACTCCGGCTTCTTGATGTTATTATTTTTCGTTAGCAGTACAACAATCGTTGCGCTAATCGTCTATCTTATTTGGTCTCTGCAAAGACTCGAACAAAAGGAGTCAGCTAAGCGTGAAGCTCTTTTAAAGTTAGCTATCGATAATCTTCTAGAGAGTGAATCACTTTCACCAGTTTTAGAAAAAGAGGTGCCTGGCCTTGTGAAATGGTGGAAGGTTAAAAAAAGTGAATTGGCGCGCACAAGAGCCATTTCTACAGATCAGCAAAGTAAAATCTTGCTGGGAGAAATGGCCTCGAGAACAGTTCACGATATAAAAGGTGCTTTAAGAAATATTCGAACTATTGCCAATTTATCTGCGGCAATTGAACCATCGCAAAAAAAAATTATAGAAAAATCCTTAGACAGGGTGACAAAAATTTCTCAAGGACTGCTTGATAGCACAAGATCCGTTTATTCCGATGAAAAAAGTAAGCAAGAACGTCTGAATGTTGCTGTTCAGTTAAAATCAATTATCGAGTCAAAAGAAATTCAGTATGGATCTTCTGCTAGCTTTGAAATCCAATCAAGCCCCTCTCCTGCGGTAGTAGTTTCAGATCCATTGCAGTTTGAGCGTTCAATATCCAATTTGATTGATAACGCAGTTGAGGCTTCATCCATCAATAGCTTGATACGAATTTCTGTGGCTAGTGACGATGAGTCTGTCGAAATTGCAATTCAAGACTCGGGAAAAGGTATATCGCCTGAGAATCTCCGACAGATCGGCACGAAGGGATTTACTCACGGCAAGGCAAATGGAACCGGAATAGGTGTCTTTTACGCTAAAAAATTCGTTGAGGAACTTGGAGGGAAGTTCCAAATTGAATCGAAGCTTGGAAAAGGAACCAAGATTCGAATGACATTTCGAAACTCTATTGGAAGAATTTCTTTACGTTCAAATGAGCACTTTTTGATGTTAGAAGATCAAAGCTATCTCCGGCTGGCTGCTCAATTCAAATTAGATGAATTAGGGTTTCCCAAATTCCAGTATCAAATATTCTCGACACCGAACGAATTGGAAGGTTGGCTGTGTACCAATAAGAGCCCGTTTAGGCTATATTCCGATCACTTTTTGGAGAATGCGAATGAAACCGGTGTTCAGGTCATTAAACGCCTTGGAATTGCGGATAGATCCGTTCTTTTCACTTCAGCTTTTGATGATCCTGCTGTGATTCGAGCTGCATCCGAAATTGGCGTGGATGTTATTAGTAAAGATGAGTTTTTCGGTGCTAAAATAAGTTTAACCTCGTCGAAGCAGAATTAGGAAATTAGGCCGTTCTTACCAGACATTGGAGCGAAGCATTTGGAAAAGAAGTTGTTTAAATATGTAGACCAGAAAGGTGCAATAGCAATATTAGAGAACGGGACTCTCCTTTTCTCATCTCCTTTATATTTAAATGACCCTTTCGATATTTCTATTCAGACTCTCTTTGGTTACGACGCTTTCGATTTAGAAGCACACCTTGATGAGTTCATCGCACTTTCTATTTCTAGCGAGGTTTTGCCTGATGGTAATGGCAGCGATCAATCCAATAAATTTTTAGCAGTTCGATCAGCTCTCTCAAAAGCACCGGACTCCTATAAAGCAAACTTAAGAAAAGAGTTTTCCGCCAAAAATATTTGGAATGAGGAGAGTCTGCGGGCCAGTGGTGCTGAGACTTTAGCGCATATCAAAACGGCATTTGATTTATCAGGAATATTTTGTGCTTCTAAGCGCTACGACAACTATCTTCTATGGGCACATTATGCAGAAAAGCATCAAGGCGCAGTATTGGAATTTTCACCGAATGCAGAGAAAGATTCGATGCTCATTTTGGCTGAAGATGTCGAGTACACCAACAACAGACCTTATTTATACGAATCTCATAAAGACTTCTTAATAAAGTCGATGTTCCGCAAAACGGAAGATATTCTAGCTGAATACACAAAAAAAATAACGAAAACGAAAAGCTTAGAGTGGGCGTATGAGGAAGAAATTCGACTCTATATGCCGATTCTAGTTAATATATTTGAAGGAAAGAAAAGTCATTACCTTACATATCATGACGATGAACTAGTCTCTGTATTCTTGGGTTGTAAGATGTCTACGGAAATTAAGGAAGCGATTGCCGGTCTCGCGCTTAAGAGAAATCCTGAAGTTAAAATATACGAAATGATTCCTGATCCACACCAATACAAGTTAAGTCCAAAACTGTATGCATGATCTAAATCACTTTAAAACTGCTTTTAATGGTGTTGGTTGGTTCATTCCACCATTTGTCTCTATGGGCTTTTTAAATATGATGTATAAGAGAATTATCGACTCTAGCGGTGCCTTCACACAGAAAGATCTGGAGTCTTTATTGTCGCTTATTTACTCGCCTGAAAATATATCCGCGATGGTTGTTAGTCGTTATCCAATTGTGCCATTCATAAATGAATACAAACAGATCATTGCAGAATCCATACGCGCACATTTTTTGGGATTAGACCACGTTGCAGTGACGGGTTTGATGCCAGTAATCGAAGGAGCTGGGATCAACTTGGCAAAAAGTCGCTCGATAAATTGTGAAAAAGTATCCACTCGTAAGATTTTTATCAGTTTAGCTGAACATTGTAAGGATGATGCCCAGAAGTACAATATAGGCGCTGTTGGCGAAATTATATCTATGATGGACTCGTTCAAAGAGTACGCAGATCACCATCTCTACATTGAATCTAACAAATATCCACATACAGATAAAACGAATCGGCATGGAATTTTACACGGGGCTTATGCAGATGAAGATTATGGCGAACCCATAAATTTCTATAAGGCGATGGCTACCGTTGATTTCCTCTGTTTTATATCTTCGTTTCGTTCGGCGCTGTCCTGGTTCGCACCTGAGGAAACTGAGTCATCGAAAATCCTTGCAGGCTATTATCAAGCTCACAGAATTCTATGCTTAATGAAGCCTAACTTAGAACAGCTTAACTCTAAAACGCAGGATTGAATGATGAGCCAACGAAAGAGAACAAATAATTTCTTTGAGGAAAAGGCTGGAAAAAACGATGTCTATGCTTTCAATAAAGCACATGTTAATCGCCAAGAAGTGCGCGACTATTGCTCTAAATTGCTTGAGCATCATTGGGATTATTGCGGAGATACTCATTTCCAGCAAGATGCAGTCGAAAATCCACAACAACGTTGGTGGGAAATGTATCTTTCTTGGGTTTTGTACAAGGTTGCAGAATTTAAAGGTCAGAAAGTTACGGGAGAGGGGCCAGACTTTTGCATCTTTCTTCCGGATGGAAAAAAACTTTGGATTGAAGCAATTGCAGTAAAAGTTGGTACTAATGAAAACGAAGTTACACGTCCGCCCAATGGACATGCTGGAGCACTTCCTGTTGATAAAATGGTTCTTCGTGTTACTAGTGCATTTGCAGATAAAGTCAGAAAAATTGATAAGTATATCGAGCAGAAAATAATTGCACCTGAAGATGCAGTTGTAATTGCAATCAATACTGGAGAAATGCGAGATTCGGATCTAGCTGATCAATATCCGCCTTTAGCAGTGAGAGCCTTATTGGGCGTAGGTGCAATGGCTTTTAAGATTTCAGTTCAACTTGGTGACGCAGTTGAACGAAGTGATGAGGTTGAAGTAGTTTTCCCAGAGCAAAAATCAGTTCAGAAAAGCCACCTAGCTTCAATTTCGACAGAGGGATTATTGAACAATCCTTCTGTTAGTGGTGTATTCACATCTACGAGACATCTGGTTGACATGATTGATTCGGGAAGTGACATAAAGATTTTGTTGAATCCGAATGCACGTACAGCGCTGAATCCAGAGGTTTTCAAGTTTGGAACTTTAATTTCGTAACGTTTTTCACGACTACAAGCACATCATTTTTAAAATCTAGGCGATTTACATAGTCGCCGCAAAGTAGGTCCATTTATTAACAATGCAACCGTAATTCAGTATCACGGACAACTCATTTAGCTTAAATCGAATTTAATCATCGCGAGCTAATTTTCTGTTCGTAACCTTGAACGAATCGCTTTTTCAATCGAATTCGCAGATTTCAAAAAATTGAAATTATCTAAAGAATTTCCCTACGTTACGCCAAATGCAAAGGTCTGGCACCATCGTTGAAATATATCTCTTTGAGTGGCGCGCACTCATAAAAAATGAAGGAGATAAAAAACGACAAATGGAAAAACAAGCAAACAAAGATGAAAAACGATTGTTTGATCAAGTCCACACTGAATGCTGTCAGTGCCGCTTGGCTCGACGACGAGTTTCAGAGGCGATGAGACGGGTTCGTAGTTGGTTTAATAAAGAACTCACTCCGCCCGAAATTCTGCCGAAGGAATTCAAGGACATCAACCAAAGCTTGGAATGTGAGCGCATGAGGGATCTATGGAACAGGTTTTTGTAAATTTTGAGCTGCAAAAGATTAGAAGAACATTTCGAGAATTTTACGGACTACTACCAGTCCTGGAACTTTCTCGAAATCGGCCCCTGATCAAACAGATTGAAGAACTTGAGAATCAATTAAGGAGTTTACTCGATGTCGAAGACACTCCTTGAAATACAAAAGAAAAAACTCGAACGGCTTGAGCAATGCCTAAGCCATGTCTGGGACTCACTGTCGCCAGAACTACAACAAAAACGGCATTTGTTTGAAAAATTTCTGAATATTCAAACAAGAGTAAGAAAAGTGAATTTGAAAATCGAAAGGGATTTGAAAAATGAAACCAGTAAGTGAAAAACATGAAATCTTTAGCGGATTTCGTAAAGAAGCAACAATCGAAGCCAAGCTCCTCGTCGGAGCTGCGTTCAAAGATGAAGGTTTGTCCTACTATAAAATCAGACTCATGATGTTTCCTGGGTACACATATTACCTAGTGAAAAACAGAGACGCTGTTGACCGCTATACCGTTTACGCACGGATGAAGACTGAGGGCAAAGAAGTCAGATTCTTAAACCCTGTTGGAAGCGGAATCTTAGACACAAAACTTCAAAGTTATTTGGAAATCAAATTCCCTCTGCTTCGTGCATATATGTACATGTCGCTTTATCCGGTTAATCAGTAAATGAAAGGAAAAGTAAGTGAAATTAAATAATTTCGTTTCTATCGCTACTGTTTTAGTCGCAATCGCATTTCCCATGATGGGTTATTGCAGTGTTGAGTCCAGCTTGATGGCTGTCCAAAGCAAATTGATCGGCACGATTCTTCCGTTAGCCGCGATTATCGGTTTGGTTTTTGCGGGCCTTTCGTTCGTGGCTGGTAGTGCCAATGCAAGAAGCCATTTGGTTTTAGCGATCATTGGAGCCGCTATCGGCTTTGGTGCCCCAAGTATCGTGGGTTGGATTCAATCGCTCATTCACTAATGCAATCGGACCTTCTTATGAAGGTCCTCACTTTTAAGAGGAGTTTATGGATTTAAAAGTTACGTCAGTCAGTAAATGTTTGGACAAGAAGATGATGATTCTGGGTTTTGAAATTCCAGATTTGCTTTTTATTTTCTTGATGATGTCAGTTCTTAATTTCCTGTTCGGTTCAACTAGTCTCAAATGGCTTTTCGTATGGTTGCCTTCACTCAGCCTTGCAATGACCATTCGATTTACGAAAAGAGGTAAGCCAGACAACTATTTGATTCACTGGTTAAGATTCCAAATAAAGCCTGGAGTTCTGGCTGCATTTTCAGACCCAAGCCAAGATATTCCGTCTCCAAAACTTAAAGTGAAGAAGGTCGCATGAGTGGACGACTAGCAGACTGTCTTCAAATTTGGGGACTTGAGAATGATAATATTATTTTTTCCGATGGTTCTTTCGGATTGGGCTTTGAATTAAAACCGGTCGATTGCAGTTGTTGGTCAACTCAGCAAAGAAATGACTACGCAGAACAATTGGTTCAGTTTCTAAATGGATTGCCTTCCGAATTTGAGTTTCAGTTTGTTCAAGATATCAAGGCTGGAAACGCCCGACTAATTAATGAGCACCTAAAAAGCGATAAATCAGACCAAGACGTTATTCAAGAGCTGACAAAAGTTCGAATTGATAAGTTTCAAAAGCTAGACTCGGATGGATACTTACCACGCCATAGTCTGATGTTCTTTGCACGCCGTAAACCAAATGGACCGCTTTTAAAGAAACCGTCTTGGTTTTCAAAGCACAAAAATTTTGAGCCTCTTGCAGAAGACAGGCTCAGGCAGGAATTAGCAGCAAGTCAGCGTCTTGCACATGATCTTGAAGCCTCACTGTCTGCTCTGGGATTTTTTCCGACTCGCCTGAAAGCGAGTGAAATCATGGAGATTATCTATAAGCAGTGGAATCCCAGCCGAAACGTCGAATTGGGGGAAGTAGACCCATCATTTTTGCGTTCTTCAATTTTATTCACGGATGTTGGAATTGATAATACAGGGTTTTCGATGGGAGAGTATTTTTACCGAATTATTTCGTTAAAGCTTTTGCCAGACCAAACTTTTGCATCTATGGCCGCAAAGTTGAGAGAACTACCTTTTGATTCTCGCTTGAGCTTAACCGTTCGTGTGCCTGATCAACAGAAGGAATTAGAGTCTCTTCAAACCCAGCGACGCATTGCCTTTTCAATGGTTGCAGGAAAAAAAACCGGCGTTACTGACCTAGAATCTGAAGCAAAATTCAGAGATCTTGAAACCCTACTTGAGCAGATGGTCGCTGCTGGCGAAAAAGTGTTCTACATGAGCCTTCAAGTCACTTTGCGATCTAAATACCAAGAAGATCTTGAGAATAAGGTCTCAGAAACCTTGGCGAAGGTCCGAGAAATGTCTGGAGCAGAAGCGATGGAGGAAACCTTAGCTGCGTTCGATATTTTTTGCGAGTCTTCAGTTCCCAATAGCCGAAGCAAGGAAAGGAATAAGCCGGTTAAGACTTCAAACTTGTGCGATATGCTTCCGGTGTTTGGACCCTGGAGTGGGCATAACGATCCGAAAATTCTTTTAAGGTCAAGGCTCGGCAGTCTTGTCAGTTTCAATCCTTTTACCAGCGAACTAACTAACTCAAACCAAATTGTAAGCGGTGGTTCAGGCAGTGGTAAGTCGTTCATGACAAATATTCTTTTGATGCAAATGTTGAAGGAAAATCCCAAAGTTTTCATCGTTGATATCGGTGGATCGTATAAGAAAATCTGCGAAAATCTTAATGGGCAATACATTCAGCTTGGCGTTGATACGGCTCTTTCGATGAATCCTTTTGATTTGGCTTCCGGTGAAACAAAACCTACCAGCCAAAAAATCAAATTCATTTTGAGCCTTGTCGAGATCATGACCAAGGATTCAGACCAAATTCAACTGGGGAAGTTGGAAAAGTCTGAAATCGAATCCGCTATAGAGCAAGTCTACGAAAATTCTAAGCATCCTAAGCTGTCAGACTTAAGAAATATTTTGTTAAAACATCCAGAGGCTTCCATTCAGCGAATTGGCAAAATTCTTACAAGTTGGTGTGGAAACTCACCTTATGGAAAGTTCGTCGATCAGGAAACAACTTTGGCGCTTAAAAGGCCCATCGTTTGCTTCGATTTAAAGGGAATGGAGTCTTACCCAGATCTTCAATCGGTATGCTTGTTCATTATCACTGACTTTGTCTGGCGAGAGGTCCAAGCCGACAGATCCCAAATGAAATTTTTGATTCTGGATGAATGTTGGAAGCTGATGGAGAATGATTCTGCGTCACTTTTCATCGCCGAAGTTTTCAGGACATTTCGGAAATACATGGCAAGCGCCATAGCGATTTCTCAAACTATTGATGACTTTGCTCGAAGTAAAATTGCAAACGCGATTTTACCTAATAGCAGTATCAAATGGGTTCTCAAACAAAAAGGTGCTGACAAAGAAAGACTCAAAGAAGTTTTAAGTCTCAATCCGACTGAAGTCGATCTGATTTCTTCACTGCAACAAGAACGTGGTTCATTTTCCGAAGCTTTCTTGATGGCGGAAGATGCGAGAGCCGTCGTCGCGATTGAATCGACGCCTTTAGAGTATTGGCTAGCTACAACAGATGGACGGGATTTAGGAATGATCGAACAATTGAAAGCCTCAAATCCAGAATTAGGAACGCTAGAGATTTTAAAAACACTAGCTGCCAAATATCCGAAAGGTATCGCTGCGAATGGAGTTTTGAAATGAAAAAGTTCTTAGCTATCGCTGTTACAGTATCAATGATGTTTTCGGCACCAGCTAAAGCAGATTTGTTTGGTGGAGATGTGGCCGTGCTTATCCAGATTTTAGCGAATGCACTTAAACAACTTGTAGAGCTTCAAAACCTTGTCAAAAACGGAAGTGACCAATTGGATTTAATGAGAAACATCAATCGAGGTGTCAATGATTCGCTTCAATTGGCGAAAACGATTTATCCCGATATTGATCCAGGACTTTATAAGGATTGGCAGAACGTTAGCGATGCAATTCAAAAGTTGGAAACCATTTACGGTATTGTCACGAACTCTCCGGACGCAAGAATCTATCGGGACACAGATCAGCAAGTTGCAGAAGCCGTTACCTTGAATAACGATATTTACAAGTACACTCAAGGTATCGACGAACTGGGTGAAGTGATTAAAGACTACAGTCATGACGTATCCCCAGGAGGAGCACAAAAACTTACAGCCCAAACTCTTGGAGTCATGCTGCAAGTAATGAATCAAAGTCTCAGAACACAAGCCACTGGACTAAAACTACAAGCACAAACAATGGCTATTCAAAACAAACGAGATAAAGATTCCACCAAACAATATCTCGAAACAGCCAACACGCTCAGAGTCGCTATGAAGAACGAAAAAGTTCAATTCACAGCGCCTAGATTTTAAGAGGTGTCGATATGATTTCAGATATTGCTTGGCTCGCAACTGAAGCAAAAAAAATCCATGAGATATTTACTGGATACTTCTATCTCATCGTGACGGTTCTTCTGCTTCTAGGAATTGCTATGGAATATTTTAAGTGGCCTATTGGCCAAGTCCCGAACTTTGGAACGATGGTGGGCCGCGTTTTAATCGCGGCTATCCTGCTTCATGCTTATCCCGAGATAACGAACACTATTGCAGACGTCACAGACTCAATTGCGGCGAAACTTGGAGATTTAAATAATTTCAAGCTCATCCTAGATCGAATGGGAGATAAAATTGGTGAACTATCGTGGTCATGGGTCAGTTTCAAAGAAACTGTCATGCTATTGATTAGCTTTCTTACATTTTTCATTCTCTATTTTTCGATTCATATTGCGGATAGCTTCTACATTTATGTTTGGGTAATGCTTTATGTTTTTTCTCCGCTTTTGATTGCGCTTTACGTTTTACCAGTAACGGCTTCAGCTACGTCGGCTTTATTTAGATCTTTGATCGAAGTGGCTTGCTGGAAAATCGTCTGGAGTGTGATTGCAACTCTACTTTGGAGCAGTGCTCTTAGTCAGATAAATGAAAATGGATCGCAAGTTAGTTTTCTAACGGCTATTGGATTCAATATCATTCTGGCTGGGTCCCTTTTGCTAACACCCTTTGTAGTCCACGCCTTAGCAAGTGGTGGCTTAGCACAAATGGGAAAAGATTTGAGTTCGCTCGCAATCGGAGGCGCAACTTTTTCTCCAGGACGCGCCATCGGATTTACTAAAAGTTTTGCATCAAAGACTTTTTCCGGCGGCCCAGGACCATTCAAAGCAAAGGCTAAGCCTTCTCAGTCCCAAATTCGAGAAAATCGAAAACCGACACGCGAATATCACGCAAAAAATGGGAGCAAAAATTGAAATATACAGAAGCATGGACGAACGTTGTCGCCCAGAATTTGAATTTAAAAGTAGTCTCAATTACTTTAGGAGTTCTTTCAATTGTCCTTGGAATGATCACGCTTCGGCTGACATTTCGAGATTCAATTATCATTGAACGTGGCTGCTTTTCAAAAACAGTCAATCCAGTAAAAGACGAACATTCCAAAGAAGAAATCGATGCATTTTTAAAGGAATCACTTTCTCAGCGGTTTAATTCCGAGGTCCAACCTGTTGACGGGCTACTATCACCAGATGAATTACGACTTCGATTCGTCGAACAGAAAGAATTTGATTCACGAAAAATGACTCAGAAAATTATTATTAATAATGTAAGCGAAACTCCGGAAGGATTTAAGGTTGATGTCGATAGATTAATTTCCGTCGGTGATGTTAGGTCAGCTTTCAGATTTCCGCTTCTTGTTAAGCTAGAATCAAAACCACGATCTTACTCAAACCCTTACGGACTTCTAGTCACCACAATTAAGACTATTGACGACAAGCCAACCGATTCAAAGGAGAAGAAATGAAATATTTCAAAGCCTTCATGGTTTACTTAGGTGCAGCCGCGTTGGTCTTTCTGTTAGTTCGTGAATCTGAAGCTAAAACTTCACTTCGTGTAGTTAAGTGTGACGAATCTAAAATGATTGATGTTTTTGTAAGGCCGAATTTTGGAACGATCATCAATTTCCCGGTAAAGCCCGATAATGTTGTACTGGGTGGTCAAAAGCAGTTTGGGATTGAGTACATCAAAAACGATATTGCACTGACCGCTTTGACTTCCAATTCAAACACGAATCTTTTTGTATACCTATTAGGTCGTCGTTGTGGATTTAGGCTTATAACGAGTGCAGCTCAGCAAGACAATCTTGTTCAAGTTAGAGACCCAGAAGACTCCAAAATGAAAGTGCCATTCAAATGAGCGAAGAGGCAAAGGTAAAATTAGGCCAGGATGACGGACATAAACGTCGTTGGGGTCTTTCTAACATTCTTTACCGACAAGAAGGACGCAAAATCAGTATCAACGCCAAGGTCACAGCGTGGACCTTTGGCGTCTTTATTCTTGCTGGTAGTGCTTACTCAGTTTTAGCTGAATTCTTTAAGCCAACGCCGAGCGAAAGCAACAGTCCTATTGCATTCAACGAACAGGTTAGTTCGAAAGAAAAGATCCAAGTGCCAAAGGGAAATTCTGAGATGGAAAAGCCAAGATCAAATGGAACTCGGCCAAGGCCCGCTACTTCGTATGCGGGCCTTCAGGTCGTTGAACGACCTAACTTCGGAAAGATTCCTCCAGGCACTATGGTAAGGGCTAAATTTATTACAGGAGCTTCTAATGGCCCGTTAAAAGCGTCACTGCTCGAAGCATTGAACGTCAACAATGAGGAAATTGCGCCTGAAGGTGCGATTCTAGTTGGCATTGGTAATTCTGGGGATGACCGACTCACAGTCCAATTTACAAAGTTAGTATTCCGTGATGGCAAGTCGCAAAATATTCTAGCTCAGGCCTGTGATCTTTCCGATCAAACTGTTGGGGTTAAAGGTAAGAAAGTCAGTAAGTATGCCATGCTTCTAGCAACCGGAGCCGGTTTGAACTTCTTAGGTGGCGTTGCCGAAGGGCTTCAAGAAACTCAAGTTCAAAACGGTGTTGCTACAAAGAAGTCAGATTTGAAAAATGCAGCGCTTAACGGAGCATCAAAAGCGGCGCTCGATCAGTCTCAAGAAGTTCTTTCTGAACTTCGCAATAAGAAATCCGTTGTCCAAGTAGATAGCGGAAAAGAATTTTATATTTTATTTGAAGGAGACTGATTTGAAACCAAATCACACGAATCCAAATTCCCACGCGTGGGTGGATCGACTTTGGGCACTTGCCAAGAATATTATTTTTGGCATTAGCCAGCCCATAATTGAGGTCATTTATGGAATTAGAAAGGATACGATTCTTTACTGGCCTCTTATTACATGGGGAATAGTTTTCGACGTATTGATTCTAAGTGGCTTGGATCAAACTATTTTCAAATGGCTTAAAATTTATTGGCTTTATCCAAAAAACCCAATTGCTTACACATTCTATGCTTTCTTTGGAGTGACACTAGGATTTTGGATTTGGGGAGCCATTCAAGCCAGACGTAAAGTAAATATGATTGAAAGATTGACTCAGGTATTCGTTGAAAGTGGGCTAAAAAGTCCAATGGGTAAACTTCCGAGTTTTATCTCGGATCGCCCTGTGGATGAACTCGTAAGGAAATTAAAAGTGACAAATGCTTTCATGCCAAAGGCTAAATTTGAAGAAGCAAGAGAACGTCTTGAAAGTTCATTGCAAGTTTACATCGACGAGATCACCGAGAATAGATCTGGTGGCACGGTTGACATTTTGTATTCCCATTTTGAAATTGCCAAGATGGTTGAAGCTAACAATATTTCATCTCTCGGACCAAATAGATTTTTCGTCGGCCAAACCAGAGCGAAACCAATTTATTCAAGTTTGACTGAAACTCCTCACTTGTTGATTGGTGGTCAGACCGGTGGCGGCAAATCTACGTTCTTACGGCAATTGGTAACAACTCTCTACTTCAATAACCAAAGTTACAAGTTTTCCATGATTGATATGAAGGGAGGGCTGGAATTCCAAATTTTCGAAGGTCTGCCACGCATGGCGGTCTATTCGACGTTTGAGGACGCCAAGACTCTGTTTGAAGAAATGGATAAGATGCTAACAGAAAGAATGAAAATCCTTAAACACAACAATGCAAAAGATATCGAAGCTTTTGATGCAATTCCGATTTCGCAAAAGACTCGGCCAAAAGATGTGTCGGATGAGAGCATGGATATTCAGCGGCAGATTATTGTTATTGATGAAGCGGCCGAATTATTTCTTTCCAGTTCCAAATCAAATATTGGAGAGGTTCAAGAGCTCACTCGGCGTGCCATTCGAGTCGCCGCTCAGGGCCGCGCTGTGGGTTTGCATTTGATTGTTGCAACCCAAAAGCCGGATTCCAAAGCAGTTAATAGCCAGATCAAAGCCAATTTAACTGGAATCATTTCATTTCCGATGGCAACACTTGGAGCAAGTTTTTCCATTCTTGGAAATGGACGTGCTAAAGAACTGCCAGCTATTCCAGGGCGAGCTATTTGGAAAAATGGTTTAGATCAGTTTGAAGTGCAGACGCCGTATCTGAATCCTCAAGACACGAAAAAGTTATTGGATCGAAGCACCAAGGATACATCCAATGGGTAAAGCGGTATTAAAATTTAAACTGAGTCAAAATGATTATGAGTGCTTGAAATTCATCTGGCAATGGAAGCTTTGTACCACAGCACTTTTGAAACATGCCATTTATAAACAGAAGTCGTATTATCGGACCTATCGTAGACTTAGAGACCTTGCGCGGTTGGATTTAATTACGGCATTGATGTCTACGGACGGAAACCACTATGTGTGGAGTCTTTCAGAAAAGGGATTTAATTTTCTTGAAAGTCATTTACCAGAACTAGATTCGAAAGGGTTTAAATCCGAGAATCGAGATCATGACTTTTGGGTTACAGCTATTCACCTAGGTGAGTGGTTGACTGCCATTCCAGAAAATTGCGCGATTATATCAGAGCAAGAATTGCGTCGTTACAGGTTGTCTGATTATCCTGATTGGACTCCGAAGACATCCACGCATCGGCCCGATGGTTGGTGGAATATCAATGTCGGGAAACCACAAAGTCAGAGTTTGGTTGCTCTTGAAGTAGAACTTACCAGAAAAACTCCTATGCGCTACCATAAGGCTGCTACCTATTACTCAAATACAGTGAAGCCTTATCAAGTAATTTGGGTTGTTGGCACTAGCAAGGATTCAGACTGCATTGATGAAGCTATTAAATCTGTATCCCTTACGCGTGGAGAGGAGCAAAGCTTTCTTACAATTGACCAATACATTCAGAATCAATGGCAAAGTAAAATTGAAAAAGGTAAAAACCAAGGAAAAACCCTTTTAGAAATTTTGGGAAAGTCCCCAGAAAGAGACCCGAAAGAACTTTCCAGTGTCTTTCCTCTCGATACTCGTAAATGTCCAATAAATTCAACTAGTCACAAAATCGTGCGAACTAAGCAAGTGCGATTCAGTCGTGATTTATAACAATTTTCATCAGAGGTGTATTTTGATGACCGTAGTAATGACAGTTTTAGCGGTAATAGTAATAAGTGGTTGTTCGTCTATGAACAAATCTAACCAGAATCAAGCATCTAACAGTAACAAATCAGATATTAAATCTCCTTCGTTAACAACGCCAAAAGTACGTAAAGTTTGGGTGCCTGAAAAAATTGAGGGCGATAAATATATTGAAGGACATTGGATGTGGGTTTTGGAAAGGACAACGACTTGGAGTCAGTAGGTATGGATCTTAAGAAAAAAGTTCAAAAAATAGATCGTGTCGTTTTGGATGCAAATTCACTTATTGCAGTTCAAACTTTGCAACAACAAGTAAACGAACAATTAGGAGATCTGGCTCAGATCTCCGTAAAGGATGTTGTTAATTTCGTTCTTCAAGAGAGGTCTTATTCTTTTACTGAAGAGGACTTAACCAAATTAAAATTAAAACATTTCGACTTGGTAAAAGCCTTACGGAAAGCCACGTCCGAAGTTATTAAAGCCAAACAAAATGGATCTGAAATTCAATTAGATGATGTCTTAAAAATTATTCAGACACCTGGTGTTATCCAAAATTCAGCGTCTAAAAAGGCGACTAGAAGAAAAAGAAAGACTCAAGATTCAGTTTCGATGAATCAAGCTGATTTAGCTCAAGATACTCAAACCATGAAGGAATAAAGGTAAGTCAAAGGCACAGTAGCGGAGAGTCTTTTTTTTCGACACTTATCTTTGATTTTTTATCTTTATTAGTTTTTCCATGAGTAGTACAAATAAGTCTATACCTGACGAACAAATATCAGGTTCGCTCTTTGACAAGTTAAAATGGATAACGACTAAGGAAGCCGCTCAATATTTGAGAGTATCTGTTGGTCAATTAAGAAACATGGTTTGGCGAGGACAAGTCGTCAGCTATCGAGTGAACAACAGATTGCGATTTTTAAGATCTGATTTAGATAAAATTGTGAAGCCTTCAAACAATTGGAGGTCATCATGATTGAAAAATATCTAGATTCGAATGGCGAAGAATGCTGGAAAATCTATGTCAATGTTAGAAGCCAGCAAACTGGATTGCGCATTCAGAAAAGATCTAAAGGTGTAAAGACTGAAGCCCAAGCAAAGAAAATGGAGCTTCAGCTTATTCGAGAATGTGAACGCGAACTACTTATAAAAGAGTCGAAAGGGATTAGTTGGAACGAGCTACTTGAAAAGTTTGAAATGCATCAGCGAATGGATTTATCCAACAAAATGACTGCGCAAACTAAAGCTGATTATGTAGCTACGATTCGTAAGCATACTCAAGGTTGGATGAAACGCGAAGCTTCAGGTATTACCCCTGTCGATGTGAGAGAAGCATTTATTGAGATTTCTTCGGTAGTGGGAGTTCCCCATCAAATTAAAATTAAGTCTATATTGACGAAGATATTTCAGTACGGAATCGAAGCACATCTTATTAAGGGCATGCCGATTTTGCCTACGGCAGGACTTAAGTTTCAAAAGGAAGAAGAAAAACCTCCTGAGATCTTAACGATTTCGGAAATTAGAAAGCTTCTGTATGCAGCAAAAGAGATGGACCACAAGTGGTATCCAATTTGGGCGTTTGCACTTTTAACAGGTATGCGTAATGGCGAGATCTATGCGCTACTTTGGGACGATGTTGATTTGGAGAATAAAGTTATTGTCTTGTCAAAGTCGTATAACAAGCGAACCAAAACCACAAAGTGCACGAAAGCTGGTTACTGGCGACATATTCCGGTTTCTTCAGAGCTTGAGAACCTTCTGAAAGAATTAAAGTTGAAATCAAATGGAAGCCCATTTGTTTTACCTAGAATTCGAGATTGGAATAAGGGCTATCAAGCTAGAGAACTGAGGGCATTTTGTGCCAGTATTGGAATACCGAGCATCAGGTTTCATGCCTTACGAGCTTGCTTTGCCACCCAACTGATCCGTCAGGGAATTCCAGCCATCCAGATTCAAAAGATCTGCGGGTGGAAGGACTTGGAAACAATGCAGCGTTATATTCGTTTAGCAGGTATCGAAATTTCGGGGGCAACCGAAAATTTGAAGATTCTGCCAGATCGAATTGTAATGGGCGAGGTGGTAAATCTCTTCGCTCCAGCCAATCAAAATTAAGGCTGGCTACTTTTAGGCTCTTACGTTATCTAAATACTTGAAAAGTGGCTAATTTCGCCACTACCTCCAAATTTCCGACCCTTGGAAATGTCGTAAACGAAAAAAATCGAAAAAATAAAAACAAATTAAAGCCTTAGAGACACCGAAATAGGTAAAGCTTTTCTTTTGAAACCTGCCTGGTACTGCCGTTCACAGCCTCTGATTGGCTTATGAATGGCTTGCGTTTGGCTTTTGGTGCTTGTGTTATTTTTCGCTATCTCAGATAGCAGGATGAATAACTAAGTATTGAATTTCACACATACTAGGTCGCTGGCAAAATGGCTATTTGTTGCCCTTCGGGCGCAACAATTTAGCCAGCTCGCTGTAGATCCACTTCCTGATTTTTATAAAAAACAAACTGCTTCTTGTAATCAAACTCTTGAAAGGAGAGTCACATGCAAGAAGATCCACTTAAACGCTCGTCCGTTAAGAAAATCACTAAGACATTGGTGGCCTTTAAGGCCGCAAGGCTGTCTTTAGGACTCAATCGCAGACAAGCTGCCGAACGATGCTCGTGCTCAATCAGAGCCCTCGAGCAGCTTGAGAATGGCCGATGCAACTATACTGAAGATCGGCTCAAGCGACTGATAGAAAAAATGGGAATGTATTGGCAGGAATTTAAAAGGTTCGAAGATTCTCCAGAAAAGGCCTTAGCCCAAATCGATGCTTACAATATGGAAAGAACGCTTTCCAGAAAGCCACGGCGCAATCTTTATAAAATTGTAACAAAAGAAGTTCGAGCCATTCGAGTGTTGCGAAAACGCCGAGGCATTTCGCAATATCAGGCGTCCGAACTTTGCGGTTTTAAAGAATGTACTTTTGGTCTGATCGAAGCTGGCAGATCAGATCTTTCAGCTAAAAAAATTGACCACATCTTACGATCCCTCGGATACAAGCGTTCGGATTTCGACAAAATCGTTAAAGCCGATATCATCGCGGATGAAGTCATCGCTGAAATCACGAGACTTCTTGATCTATTGGATGATTCCGCTCTTCATACTATTTTAACCATGATCAAAGCTTTAGCCAAAAAGTAGGAGGTTCTATGTACAACATTCTTATCAAACTAATTATCGCGGCCGCATTGATCGATTTTGGGATTAGTTTCGCGCAACTCGAAAACTGTTCTTCAAGGCAGTGCTGGACCCAAATTCAAAAGGCTTCACACAAAGCGACCCACATTGATTGGAAACCAATTTCAGTGTTTCCGGAGGAGGCTGAACGCTTTCGATAGTCTGAAATATCTTTGAAAAATCATTAAGGGAGTTTTGAATTTCAGATTCAAGACTCCTTTTTTTTAGGCTACTTATTAAGTTTTTACTTTAAGAAATAATTCACAAAACTATTTTGTATCGGGACCAAACTTTGACTCTCTCTTTTGCTTTCTTTCTAAAGCTTTCACAGGTGAAATATAGCAAAAATCGATAAGCGATTCTAAAACATCTAGGCATTCACTGGCTTCGTTAGAGTCAACTTCTATGATTTGGTTTGTAGCCGGGTCAAAGTTCGGATGAGCGGCATTATTTCCTATTGACCGAATCGAATGAAGTTCATCTGAAATATAGGACGGTAAAACATTTCCAGCTAGAACAGCATTTACTTGTGCCTTGAGTTTATCTGACTTAGGCATTAGTGATTCATATTTTGTTTTCAAAATCTGCTGTAAACACCTTCTAGAAATTGCTGAAGAAGCAGCTGGTGACAAAGTCTCAATTGATGATGCTTCATAAAAATCTTTTTTTACAATTTCTGGAATCAAATCCTCTCTGTCTAATTTTCGAGAGCTATTTTGAGGCCAAATCAGTTTCCCTTTGTCCTTTAAAACCCCATTTGGGTATGCCAAAATCGAAACGCCTTTACAAGAATTACACTTCACGACTCTTACTTGAAATGCAGATTGTCTAAATCTTTGCACCTTTTCATCTAGACCTGTGATTTCATCTAGGGACGTGATTGCTTTTCGTTTTGGAGGTTCGTATGGCCATTCATTTTCAAAGGAGAAAGTAGCCACAACTCCACAACTTGGACATTTGGAAGAATCTGTAGTTTCGAGCAAATTAATTATATTAACTGTAGCCATCAGCTAAGTATTTTTCATTAGTCTAAAGTTGTCTAGCCCTTGCGTTATGATTTGAAGGATTATTCCACAAATAAAATTTAATTGACCTGGGATTACTTAATTTGCTAACCCTTTACCAAGGGCCCAAGAAATGCCTGCCGATCGCGGCTGAAATGCTACGGTGAATTTTTCTACAATTCATAAAAGGTTTTTATAAATACAAACTTTTTAAGGACTGTCTTTAAGGCGATCAAGAGAACAAAAAGTCCGAAACAAAAAGGGAGTATCTATGAATCAACCGTCTCGTGATCAAATTAAAGAACGCACAAAACATTTGCGCCAAATCTTAAAAGAAAAACACAATATTGAACTGCCGCATGGTCATGCTTTAGAAGTCATGGCAAAAGTTTTTGGCTTCAATGACTGGAATACAGCTTCAGCACTAGCTTCAACTCAGCAAAGTCATGGTGCTCCTGCAGAAAAGCAGAAGTCAGAATCAAAGAAAGAATTGCCTCCTGCTTTTAAGCTTGAAACTGCTGGTGAGTTTGTCGACTTTTTTTCAGGCTTCGACAGAAGCAAGAAAGTTCTTTTTAATGAGTATAAACTGACTGAGCTTGGTCATATAGGTACACTGACTTCAATTTGTACTGCGACATATGACTATGAAATTCAGAATGGTAAAGATATTCGCCTAGAACTAAACACCGAAGAAGAACGTGATCTACAACTTAAGGACTTTGGTGAAAGCAGCAATCAGCAATTTGACCATACAAAGCTTGGTCGTGCCCAGCGTGTCGTTAAATGGCTGAAAATGAAAACCGGCATCTGGAGCCCCAATCGTATTTCCAACAGTCAGACGATGAGAATTGCTAGTTAGATTTTAAGAATCTAACTCCGATATCTAGTCTAAAAAAAACAAACACCGATCCCTGTGTTTCAATTTTCAATTTATAAAATTGAAAATTGATATTCGCACATTTTTAAAAAGAAATGAGACATCGTTTATGAAAAGTTATAACGAAGAAACTAATGAGCCTTTAATAAACCTTGATGACTTCAAAATTCAAAAGAAATGCTTTTTTGAAGGAGAGAAATACTCTGTCCGTGATAATGGGGCTGTCCTACGACACTCTCCTGAAAGCAAGCGGACACGCTCAGCAGACAATAAGTGGACTTTGGGGAATGCTAATCACGCAAACCCATACTTGCACATTGCAGGAGCTAGAGTTCATCGCATTGTTGCAATTGCATTTCACGGAGATCCGCCAGATCCCAAGTATGTAGTTGACCATATTGATTCGAATTGCAGGAATAATCGACCTGAAAACTTAAGGTGGTTAACTCGATTAGAAAATACTTTAAAGAATCCAGCGACTAGAAAGAAGATTGAATTCCTTTGTGGAAGTGTTGAGGCTTTTTTAGCGAACCCATCAATGCTGAATAATATGAACCTTTCATCTAATATGGCATGGATGAGAGCTGTAACTCCAGAAGAAGCTGAAAATTGCAAATTGCGCATGGCTATTTGGACAAATTCAAAAAATATTCCGACTAGAAGCTATACGAATCGCAAAGGCGCATTTGATAAAAGAGTTTTTAAGCCCTTAAATAAATGGGAAGTCGGGCTTGCTGGCGAACCCGGGCTTGATTTTGCAGAAACGCCTATGTGCGGGCAATACATGTGGCCTGGATCATATTTTCCGATGTGTCCAAAAGAATTTGGTATTAGCGCTCTGGATTCGTATTTTCAGAATATTAAAATTGGAGAACTATTTTCGCATGGTGATTCAAGTCCGCGGCTAAGTGCTCTTTCCGTAGCAAAGGCAATAAATCATCCGGCAATTTTAGTTTTGTGTGAAAGCAGCGGCAGTAAGCCTTTCGCGCTTTGTGCGATTACCTTAAATGAAAAAGGATACTTCATTCATTTTGTGGTGGGGACATACTCGGACGGCGATACGGCCAAGATCGCATTTGAAAATGAATTGTCGTTATCCAAGTTCTCTTCGGATGGATACAACGGATTTAGAGGAAAGTGAAAGGCTTTTATAGTAAATTTGAACAATTTGAAATCGGCTACAGCAGTTGTGGAAAGACAGCAAACGACATATTCTCATTTGCTAAAAGGTAATTCTTGCACCATTTCTATTTCTTTACTTTCAAGCGCAAACCAGGGGTTTGTTTCAGTTGAATTTACGTGGTCTTGCCAAATCATATTTGAAATATAATAAGAAAAGGCAAGCCCCTTTAAATCATAAACTCTCCAACCTGTGAATGGGTTTGTATCTGTAATAGATTTGCGATGCTCTGACCAAAATCGTACAAATTTATTTGGGCCTAGACAGACGCATGGTATCGCTCTTCTATAATCTCCTTTTGCAACTTCATTTAGCCGGTTAAGAACGATTTCATCAGAAACATTGCTCTCGAATGCAAATAAGGAAAACCAAGGGTAACTCCTAGATATCCCTTTTGACATTGACTGCACTGTTGTATGGAGATCTGACCAATATGCCTTGTCTAAATGTTCAGATGTATTTTGTAAATTAATCGCTACTTTTTCTAGTGATTCAGTAAGATTGCTGCTTGTTAATGTTGTTTTGACTTCTATCCCACCAAATACAGCATGGGGCGTAGAGATCACCAGGTCGGAGTTTTCAAAAAGCAATGGCCTGTCATTCGAGAAAAGTAAAATGTCTATCTCACTTGAAATAGAAATGTCATCGAATCTAATAAATCCATTTTTGGCGCTGATGTTTTTTGGTAAGTGGCGCTGCAAAATGGTTTTCAGGATAGACTCTTTATGTTTACCGTCTGCTAAGCGGTGGTATTGGTCCCCAATTAAGTCCCTAAAACGATTTTTGACATCCAAAAGCTCTCTTCCAATACTTTTGTGGTACTCAACCAAATTCATACTACCTCGATTCATATTCACATTGCTTAAAGAGCCATTTTACTAGCTCGACCATTACCAAAGTATCTTTACGACAATATTCGTACCTCTTGTGTTGCTACTGCCTGATTTTTATCTGCTTCTTTGCGTTCTTTATATTCTTTTGAAAATTTGATGTAAGCATCAATTTCTTGCTTTAAAAGTTCAGGACTAGCAAGCTGGCCTGAATAGCCATCGGCTTGTAAATGCCCTGTGACATACCCCGAACAAGTCTTGAGTTTGTTACTGACGAAATCAGCAACATCTCTAGGGCAGTAAACATCTTTCAAAGTTCCGTGTCCAATTTGACGATCAAATCTTCTTACAGTATTTCCAAATAGCTCGATAAGAGTAAAAGCCTCATAGGTACGGCGCAAGCAATCAAATCCTTGCTTGCTTAAAAGCTCTCTTTTATCGGGAACGGTTTCACTGCGAGCTTGCTGCCAAAGTTCTTCAGCTCTAGCATGGGTCTTATAATCCAATTCTAAATCTCTTCTGTGATTTAGGTGTACCAAGCCGATGCTATCATCAATTTTTGAAATCCAATGGCAAAGATAATCGTCTTTCGCTTTAAACTTTTGCTTCTCAGCCTCATTTATTAAATCAAATAGGAAACTAACATCGTGAGTGAAGATAACAACTTGTCTGCGCTTTGATTCTTCGACTAAGCGACTAGCAATATAAAGTTTTCGCTCGTGATCCAGGGAGTTTACGGGATCATCGAAAACGATCCCACCTTTGAGATTGCATATCTCGATTTCCGTTAAGAAGTCGGCAAGAGCTATAGCTCGTTGTTCACCCTCACTCAAAACATCCGCTGGCGAGTGATTAAAAACATCCAGCTTTCTCAAGCTTTTTCCAGCTCGCCCCTCAGCTTTTATATCAATTTTAAAATTCACATGCAGTTTTTGAGCTTCTTGAAAGAACTTCTGTTGATATTCTTTGGTGAAATATTCATTAAATATTTTTTTCTGTTTGTCTGTGACGGGTCTAGGGTTAATTGTCTTGATTGCAGCAGATGCGCCTAAAATCCATTTTTGAATCTTGATATATTTCTCAATTTCAGAAGCAAGTTCTAAAAATTTTACCTGATGCTTGAGCAGCAAGACAGCTTCGCCTAAGTCTTGTTGTTTCTTAGTAAATGTAGCCTCATCAAATGTTTTAATTGATTCCTCAAGACTGCTTTTAATTAAGGCGAGCTTTTCTGTGATGCCTTCTGTTTGCACTGGAGCTAAGGAAGTTAAGTCAAATTTCTCAATTCGTTCCCTAGCCAAAGTAAAAAATTCTTTAATGGTTTCCTCTGTTTTAGAAAGTTCAGACTTTAATTGGGCATTATTTTCATCAAGCCATTTAGAAAGATTTTGCTTAGAAACGATAGTTGTAGGCGCGAGACCATATTTTTGTGCCAAACTCTTTAGGGTTGTTTTTGTTGCTGTAAGGTCTTTCTCCGTTTGGCCACCAAGAAACTCAAAGTATCTGCCGAACAGGGCAAGAGCATCTTTCTCCAACTTTTGTAAACATAAAGGGCAAGAGTCACCATTCGAAGGAAATTGTCGACTAAGAACTGCTCCTTCTTCTTTAGCTAATTCAGAAGTTGCAATTATGAATTGTCGCCATTTGCTAGAACCGACGGTTTTTATTAATTCTGTCTTAAAGGACTCTGCACCAGACTTCTTGACGTTTTCCTCTGCCTTTTTCCACGCGTCTAATGCTTGTTGAATAGATTGATTTGCATCAACTCCGCATTTAGTCAGCCCCTCCGCGATTGTTTTGGCGTAATCATCACATTCAGAGATAGCCAGTTTCAACTCTGCTATTTTCTTTTTAGGATCAGTTGCCCTGAGCGCATTGAGTTCTTTCTCTTGCTTCTCTAAATCACTTTTAAGTTGATTTTGATTTAATCCTACCGCAGAAATTTTGATATATTCAGAACTTGCATTGATTGCTTTGATCTCTTCCTTTAATAAACTTTCACCATCAAAAAATCTTTGGAACTCATTTGGCTTGTTTCTTTCGTTAATAGCATTTTGAATACGAGTTTTCACAAGTTCAATAAGCTTGGCTAACTTATCAAAGAATTCCATCTCCTTTGGAAGAACATACAACTCATTTGACTCGCCAACATGCGCAGGAACAGTTTTAGAGTCAAAGCATGCGAATTGTTTAAACTCAGGTTTAGATATTTCGTTTGGATATGATCTTACTTGTTTTGCACCATTGATCTCAAATTCAAATTTTGCAGTTGGAGTTCCTTGTTCATTTTTTGGTTTTAAAATATTGGGCAGAATGTTTTTATCGCCTCTGGAGTAGAAAGCCGTATTCAAAACACGATTATAGCCAGATTTTCCTGCGCCATTTTCTCCATAGATAATTGTAAGCTTCGGGGCAAAAGTAATCTTCTGCCCATCCGAAAGAGCATTAACGTTCTTATACTCTGAAATTTCAATGAGTCGCGGGACTACGGAACGGCCTTCGGTAGCTTCTGTCTGAAGAGAGTCGATATACGAGATCTCACTATCTCCAGCGTTTTCATTTAAGACAGGCACTCCAGAATCTTTGAGAAAGCGAGAAACCGCTATATCAATTTCTTTTGCATGGCTAAGATCACCTAGATGCTCAAAAGCAGCCTTGGCCAATATTTTTTGCCAAGGAGGAAGTTCTTTAGCGTATTCAATAATTAGTGAAGCAAGTTTCACGGACATTTTACTCCCTCGCCGTCATTTATGAAATGTACTTTTCTGAAAATTAACGACATTATCAGCGCCGCCGGTCATGACCCATTGATCAACCTCACTCGCTTTAAATTTCCAAAGCCGACCGACTTTGTGGCCAGGGATTTTTTCGCGTTCAACCCAGCGATAGATTGTTTCTTTTGAGATTCCTAAATGTGCCGCGATTTCTTCAACAGAAAGCCATCGTTCAGTGTCATGCGTGAGCATTAAAAAACCCCTCCATAGGATTTGATTTAGCAATAAAATTAGAGCATTCGAGACTAGCCATGACAAGCCAATACAAAATGAAACCAATACGGAAGTGCGGTCCTCGTGAATCCCTTTTCCTAAGCGGCTTTCAAGTAGATCACTTTACATTGCGCTGCGCCTTAATAAATTCTTTTTATAAATTTTTAACATCAGATTTTAAACAAGTATTTCGACAACTTAGTGCCGATTGAGACTCAAGTCTCAAAAGGCAGGGTTAAAATGTCACTGATATCAATAGTTTGACAAAAATAAAGTCTCATAATTTAAGGGTGCTATCTGTGCAAGCAGATGGGGGTAAGTATGAAGGATCGATTAGTCGGAACATGGCTTCTAGAGCGGTTCTTAATTGAAAGTATCGACGGCGAGATTCGTGATTGGGGAAGAAATTCTAAAGGTCAACTTATCTACACTGAAAACGGCTACATGAGCGTCAGCATCAACAGAGAAGTTGAAAATAAATCTTCAGTCGAAGCCCAAAATTATTTTGATTCAATTCTTTTTTATTCAGGAACTTTCACGGTCGACAAAGATATCATCAAACACCAGGTAAAGAACGCTTCGAATCCTAATCGTATTGGTAAAGAACTGGTTCGTCATGCAAAACTTGACGGTAACGTTTTAACTCTGACCTCTCCAAAAGAATCTTTTGGCAAAGCAATTTTAACTTGGGGGAAAGTGATATGAAACTTTTAGTATCAAGTTTTCTTCTGCTCGCATCCTCTTTTGTTCATTCTGCGCCAAAAGAAACAATAAAAGTTAAAATATCGTTCATGGAAGCATTAGCTCCAAAAGATACAACTTCATCAGAGCGTTTTCAGAAGGAGTATGAATACGCAGTTCAAACTGGAAAAGACCTGACCCGCGAAAAGCTAAGATCCTGCGGCTATGAAATTAATGACGAAAAGGTTCTGTACGATGCAAGTGATACACTACAAGCCTTAGAGCTGGCAAAAAAATCAGAATCATCTGGGGCATGGCTCATAGTCGGTCCTCGCCGAAGCAACCATTATCTTTTAGCGGTAAAAGGCGCTCCAGAGACACCAAGTGTAAGTATCATGGCTTCGGCTAAAGAGGTTTATGAATTAAATCCAATGCACCTGACACTGGCTCAATCAAATCAAAAAATGGCTTCTGTTTTAGCGAGTCAGACCAAAGCAAAATTCAAAGGCAAAAAAGAAATTACTTTCGCTTCAATTGTCAGTGAAGATTGCGTTTCGTGTTTAGATTTTGCATCTAGCTACAACTCAGAGGCTAAAAAGCTAGGCTTTAAAAAACTATTGGAACACAAGATAGCGGGTGAACAGCCTGACGTTGCCGAGCTTGAGAGCTTTTTCAAATCTCAAAAGCCTGACGTTGTACTTTTACCTAATTATTCAAAAGTTTCTTCATTTCTGATCGGTAAAATTAGCAAATGGAATCCAGACACATTTTTTGTCGGAAGTGACGGTTGGGGTGATAACAATTACGGATTCGTTCACAACTCGCCACAGCTCGAAGGAGCTAGTGGAATGACAGTAAAAGGTTTCCCACCATCAGACAAAGGTTTGTCGTTTTTCAATTTAGGTAAGCAAATCCTTAAAAATCCTTCGATGGCTTCTGCATTTCCATCAAGTGGCTCGGCCCAGTCCTTGATCAAAGCGATAGAAGACACAGTAGATCTATTGTGCACGTTTAAACCAAAAGATAAAAATCAATTTAAGCAAGCATTTCTAAAGCATGGGAAATCTGAATTTAAAAACCCATGGGGCATCAGTGTTTTCAAACTTTCAGATGGCGAATTAGTTTTTGATAAGACAATAAAATAATATGAAACAAAGAAGAAAGCTCCAACAAATCATAAATGCCTCTTGGATGATGTCCGGCGGGACCGCATTGGTTGCAAGCTTGTTTTTGTTTTCTCTTTTTGCTTTTTACAACTACCGGAGCGAACTTAATCTTATTCAAAGCGAGCTAGATTCAAAAACTCTAATTGTTGCTCGACGACTTTCTAGTGAGCTGCTTTTGGCTCCGCGAGGTTCACCAGATGCAGTTGCGTCTCAATTGCAAATCGAATTGAATTTGTCGGATGTACGGTTTGGATCAGATGAAGATATTCGAAAAATCCCAAGACTTAATAGCTTTGCTTATTCTCAAGTGAAAATGCCGTTTTTGGAAGATAAGTATTCTGTGTTAATAGCAACTCCAAAGCGCGATATTTGGTATTATTTTAAATTAGGAAACTTGCTTATAAGCGTGTGTCTCATAGGGCTATTTGCAGGAAGTGGGCTTTATTTTCAAACACGATACTTTCGTAAATATTTGGTTCGCCCCATTGAATCTTTAGTCGACACCTCCACCGGCGAAAAATCAATTTCTTCGGATTGGCCCATTGAAATTCAGGAAATCTCTCAGAAACTAAATACCTCATTCCAGGAGCGGGAACAGTCCGTCTATAGCCAAATTGCAAGAGGCGTTATCCACGATATTAAAACCATTCTGCAATCGCTACAAATTGCAACCGATTTAGCGAAGGAAGCTCCAACTGAGACTCGTTACAAAAATTTGCTTAAAGTCAGTAGCGAAAAGCTTCCCTCATTACTTTCAATTGTTCAGACGGCGCTTGACGGTAGTCGCGAGATTTCCGTTCAACAAAGGAATTTAAGCTTAGTCGATACGCTTAAGAAGTCACTTGAAACTAGCCAGAGTCTGCCGGTTGCCAAAAACATTCAACTAAGCTTTCAAAACCCGAATCAAGAAGTTCTAGTGAATCACGATCCAATTCAGGTCGAACGTGTCTTCACAAATATTATTAAAAATGCTTTTGAGGCCGTGGAATCAAATGCTTCTGATAAAAAAAGTATTCAAGTTTCTTTCAATCTAGAGAACAAAGATTTTATTGGTGTTGTCGTTGAAGATTCAGGGGCAGGGCTTCCCTCTTACTCGGAATCTACTATACGCCCTTTAAAAAGTAGTAAGCCACATGGTTCTGGGCTTGGTCTTTTGGTTTCAAAAAAAATTATAGAAGCTCATAAGGGTGAAATTGCTATCAGCCGATCTTCTGAACTAGGCGGAGCTAAGTTTGAAGTTAAAATTCCTAAGCAGGCTTTAATATGATTAAAGATAGAACTCCTAAGATTTTAGCCCTTGATGACGATGCCACTTGGCTCGAGCAGATCCCACTTGTTTTTGAAGATTTGGGATTCGAAATTCATTCCTATGCAAACATCGACCAAGGTTTGATTGCAATTGAAAATATCTTTTACGATGTCGTATTGCTGGATTTAAACTTTGTCGGTGATCGCAGAACCGGTCTTGATGTTTTCCGACGAATAATGGCTAAAGACTCTGAGGTTGACGTTATAATCATCAGTGGCGAGACCGACCCTAAGCGGCTTATTGAAATAATGAATTCAGGAATTACTCATTTCATTCCTAAGCCTGCAAATTTAAGTGAAATCAGAGAAGCTGTTTTATCAACTTTAAAGAAAAGACAACTGCGCAGAGATGCCATTCTTTCGACCTCAAAAAAAGGAACGCTTTTAGTTGGATCATCCGCTTCGGTTATTAAATTGAAATCAGATATTCATCAGGCCGCTAAGATGGGAATTAAAGATATTTTGATTCAAGGCGAAACTGGAACTGGTAAAGAGGTTGTTGCTAGGTCAATCGCAGAACTTGCTGATTCAGCGACTAGACTATTCCCAGTTCATTGCGGAGCTATCAATGACGGAATTGCAGAATCGGAACTGTTTGGTCACGTTAAGGGCGCATTTACCGGCGCCGATAGAGATCGAATTGGTGCTTTTGAGGCAGCACAAGGTGGTTTTGTCTTCTTAGATGAAATTGGTGATATGCCAATGCATCAACAAGCAAAGCTTTTGCGTGTTCTTCAAGAGCGAAAAGTTCAACGTGTTGGATCAACAGAAGAGCGACATGTTAGTTTTAAAAGTATTTCTGCGACACATGTAAATCTTGAAAATGCAGTCATGGACAAAAAGTTCCGTGAAGATCTGTATTACCGAATAGCAAAATTTTCGATTCGGATTCCTCCCCTGCGGGAACGGTTGGAAGACATCCCAGAGCTTGTAGTCTTTTTTCTTTCGTCTCGATTCAAAAATGAATACACAATAACTCCACAAGCGATCGATCTTCTGTTTTCATATCATTGGCCAGGAAATGTAAGGCAGCTTGAATCTGTTATTGAAATGATGGTTTATCGTTGTGACAACAAAGTGATCCGAGAAAAAGATGTTTGTCAGGCAATTCCAGATTTATCAAAACTGTTTACCCCGAAGCAGGCCCTTCATGTAATGGGTAAATTCGGACATACGCCAATTTCACAGGAACGTAAACGATTTCAAAAAGCATTGGTAGATTCGTCGGGTGATAGAACTAAAGCTGCTCAGATTTTGAATATGTCTAGAGCTACGTTCTTTCGGCGAGCCAAAGAACTAGGGCTGGTCAACGAGAGACGTAAGCATGCTTTTCATGCAGGAGATAAAGCTTTATAATGTTTCAAAAGCTTTATCTGCCGTTAAAATTACTTTGCAGGCAGAGATACAATAAATAAATTTTCATCAATGAGGCTCGTCGTACTTAGTCAGCCACTTTGCTATTGGGATCAATTTTGTTAATCCTTACTTGAGTGCAATCGCGTTTGCACGGTTTCGAATTCTTTTTACTGTTCCTCTGGGAGAGTTCCCTTGGCTGACCAAGTGATGAATAATTGATCCTAGCAACTCAGCGGACAAACTATCTATTTTTTGATTTGATTCGTTATTGTCTACTACAAAAGGACTTAAGCTAGCTACCACCAATTTGCTCCACTCATCCATAAGAAATCTGCCCGTAGCGCCAAAAGTTTTTGCTTCTCGTAGGCTCAATAGATCGAGTTCTAGAAATAGCATAGCAATTGGGCGGGATGCCGGGGCAACAAAAGCATCCCAAATACATTCAATAAAGTCCCCAGGTTTTTTAATCACCACTTTGTCGCAGCGTTGTTTAATCTGACTAATCATTAGTTCTGCAAGCTTTTTAACAGCCTCTTGAATCAAAACATCTTTTGTTTCGAAATAATACAGAATCATTCGATCACTCGTTCCTAGTCTTTTTGCCAGCGGTCGAAGAGATAGCCCAGCTAAGCCAAAATCGAGGAGGTATTCAATTGTACCAGATAATATTTGATCTTTCATCGCTTGCCTTTGGATATTGTAATTGGTGCTACAATAGTGTAGCATATGCTACAAAGTGATTGTTTTCTTGAACCATGCTTAAGGAGTTAACTATGAACGTCAATCAAATTCTACCTTTGATAGCAGTGGCCTTTTTGTTGGTAGTGATCTTTTTCGTCATATTTAAAAAGCCAATGGTAAAGTCTTGGATTTTTCCGTTTATACTTTTGATAGCTCTTTTCATTTATTCAGTATTTACAATGTCTATTGAAGGACCACTGGGCTTTTGGGATCATCATACCAGAGGTTTTTGGGGTAACCAGATCTGGTTTGATCTTCTTATCGGAATCGCAACTGCATTTATAGCATTACTAGATCGTATGAAAGACCAAAAGATGAATCCAGTTTTATGGTTCATATTGGTTTTGGCGGGAGGATCAATCGGTCTTTTGGCTATGGTTTCACGACTGCTTTATTTGGAAAAGGGAAAGACCGAAAAGTAGGTCATCAACATTTAAGTTATTTGGAAGGCAGATCTGGTAAATTTAAGCATTTTGAATGACATAGCAAGACCTGCACATCGTTCTGTCTTTTGATAAGATATCGTTTTATGAGTATGTTTGAATCAGAATACAGAAACAGAATTAATAAAGTCGTCGAGTTTATTGAAGAGAACTCAGACTCCAAACTGACTCTTGAAATATTAGCCGGTCATGCAGGAATTTCTCCTTTTCACCTCCATCGATTGTTTTTAATTTATACCGGCGAACCAATTTCGGGATTTATTCGTCGAATTCGACTTGCTTCTGGGTTTTATAGAGTTCAAAAAGGCAAAAAATCATCCATAATCGAAATCGCCGTTGCGGCTGGATACGATTCAGTTTCTTCATATATCCGATCCTTTCGCAAACGTTTTGGTTTTACACCAGCATCCTCAACCGAATTTAATGACAATACGCTTTCCCTCTGGCTAACCCAAAAAGCAGAAACTAAAAAAATTGTTGCTGAGCCCAGCCGAATTGAACTTAGGGTGCACCAAATCATTTTTGGAATCATGGGAAAAGGATATCAAAACAGAAGTTTTCAAAAAGTTGCAGAGGCGACGTTCAAGCAGGCAATCAAATTGGCTGACGCCAACAATCTAAATGCGAGAATGGGACGAGCTTGTGCTGTTATGTTTGAAGATCCTGACCTAGTTAACCCAACCGAAGTGAAATATTTTGGTGGGTTTGAACTACTTGGGTCTGATGCTATCGCATGCGAAGGCTTAGAAACATTGACCGTTAAGCCAGGCACGTATGCGGTATTTATCCATAACGGAAGCTACAAAAATCTTTGGCAAAGTTGGAATGTAGCGTACAGAAACTGGCTTCCAAATTCTGGTTATAGACTTGGAGATGCATTTCCGTTTGAAATTTATATTAATGACCCTAGAACCGTACGCCAAGAGCGAGATCTAATTACAGAAATCTATATCCCTATCGAAGTGAGGTAATTGTGAAAATTGGTTTAGTTATTCTTCTAATTATAATCTTAATTGTAGCTATCGTGGGTCTTGTTCTTCCGAACGAGCGCTCATTTACCGCCAAAACAATTATAAATTCGAATCCTGAAAAAGTGTTCAAGACCGTGACTAATATCTCGCACCAGAATTGGCGAAGCCAAGTCGGAAAAGTCGATGTCTTAGATAGCACTGAGGGACGAGAGGTTTGGATTGAACAGCCAAATAAAGGTCCAGCCATCAAATTTAGAACTAAAGTTAAGATTTCACCTACCAGGTTTGAGATTGAAATAATCGACAGTGAAGATTTTGGTGGAAACTGGGTTGGAACTTTTGCCGAAACATCCGACGGAAAAACTGAAGTTGCATTCACAGAAAGAGTAATTGTAACCAAGGTTATGGCTAAGCTTCTATCCTACACATTCTTTAATGTCGAAGACTCGGTCAATACATACATCAATGACTTAAAGAAAGCGGTAGAATGAAAAAACTAGAAAAGTTAAAACCAACGAAAATTTATGAGCCCAAAGTCAAAATTCTTTCTACCAAGTTTGCCGACATGCAACCGGGGCAAAAAATGGCTATTGGAACTCCGGAAATAATAGCCAAAATTATTAAAATAATACCAAGAGGCTCCGAGCGGTCTTTAAATGATATAAGGAAAGAGCTGGCAAAAACTCTAAAAGCTCATGTTGCTTGCCCTGTTACGACCTCGATGTTTCTTAAGGTTGCAATCGAAAATGAAGTTGCAAAAGGTAAAGCAAGATTTACATTCCCGTTCTGGCGAGTGGTTTCACCAAAGTCAAAAATTTTTAAGAGACTTCAGCCTGTGGCAAAGAAGGCAATATTAAGTCGTAGACTTCAAGAAGGTTTGAGCTAGTGGTTAGACTTAAAAACGCTTGCATAAAATCACCTCCCGAGATTGTTAAAGCCTGCCAGACATTCTCGATAATTTGCTCATCAGTGCGCCATTCCTGTGCTCTTTCATTTTGTACCGGACACGTTTAATCAGCTTTGAACAAGTTAAAAAATTTAATTTTTTGAATTACAAAAACCAGAGCTCAATTTGTATTTTCGGGAGTAATCAACGGCATGTTATATTCAGGAAATGTCAATCTTTGTTACACTTTGAACTAAGTCTTTAAGATTGGTTTTTGACAATCGTTCTCTGGTATTTCTCTCTATATCGTCGGATATTTTTGTTAATATGCCGCCCATGGCGCAACTCACTGGACAAGGCTTGTAGGCCGATTTTTCGGGAACGCAAATAACTTTGTGCTCAGCAACAGCTTCATAAACTCGATCTAACGTGATTTGTTCTGGGGAAGTAGCCAGACGGACACCACCTGTTTTCCCTCTAACAGATTCAACGAGACCTGCATTTGATAGATTAACAATGAGCTTTCGGACAAAACTGGGGTTTGTCTTCATTCCAAGTGCGAGCTCATCAGAGCTCATCAGGCGATCAGAATTGTATGCCAAAGAAGTCAAGAGGTGTACCGAAACGGAAAATTTTGTATCGACCATAATCAAGTCCTTTCAATGACTTACAGGCTGAATTCAACTCACTTTTTTAATTGTATCAAAAGTAGTTGCAATTTGCAAGTTAATTGGTTTATTATGTATCTATAGTGAATATATAATGAATCAACCAATAACAAAGGAGAACCTAATGAAAGATTTATTAAAAGGAAAAGTGGCTGTTGTAACAGGTGGAAACAGTGGCATTGGCTATCAATCAGCAAAACAAATGAAGGATGCCGGAGCTCGGGTTATCATAACAGGTAGAGACGAATCCAAGGTAAAGATCGCGGCTAACGAATTAGGTGTCCTTGGCTTCAAAGCAGACGCTGCAAACATCAATGAAACCAACCAACTTGTTGAGTTTGTTAAGAAAGAGTTTGGCAAAATTGATATCCTTTTTGTGAATGCTGGAATATTTGCGCCAGCCCCGGTAGGACAAATAACCGAAGAAATGTTTGATCACCAAATGGGGATCAATTTTAAAGGTGCCGTATTTACGATTGAAAAGTTTCTTCCTATTTTGAACGAAGGTGCTTCAGTTATTAACCTATCCTCGGTTAATGCGTATACCGGAATGCCAAACACAGCAGTTTACGCTGCATCTAAGGCTGCATTGAATTCATATACAAGAACAGCAGCCACAGAACTGGCACCACGCAAGATCAGAATAAATTCTGTTAACCCAGGACCGATCTATACCCCTATTTTTGGAAAAGCTGGATTTCCAGAGGAACAGCTAAAGGGGTTTGCCCAAGCCATGCAGAACAGAGTCCCACTGAAACGTTTTGGTCAGCCGGAGGACGTCGCTAACTTAGTTGTGTTTTTAGCTTCTGAGAAAGCTTCATTTATTACCGGTGGCGAATACAATATTGACGGTGGAATCAACATTAACCCTCTTCTAGCCTGAGGATTAAATTTTTTAATATTAATGGAGGATTAGAATGAAATACTTTAAAAACGCACCTTTTGCACTTGTAACTTTAGCACTTATTCTTTTTGGTGGAATGAAAATTATCGGCGCAGAACAAATGCTACAGAATATGGGCAACCTCCACTATCCAGAGTGGTTTACTAGGCTACTCGGACTTGGTGAAATAGCTTTCGCCGCAGGGTTATGGTCTGAAAAAACCAGGTCAACATCAATACTTCTGCTATTTGGAATATTTAGTGGCGCGATCGGATCACACTTAGGGCATGGAGATGGGTTGGCTGGTGCTGTTCCCGCGCTAGTCTGTTTGGGTCTAACCGCAGTCTGTTATGGAATACATACGTTTCAAAAACGACAAACATAGAAATTCTATGGATGAAAGCAGCATTTTGCCTTTTTGCTGCTTTCATCCAAATAGTTGCTGCCGATTTACCCTGAGATTTGAATCTCAGCACTGCAACTTGTCGTGAGACTTTAATTGATACTCATGAGACTAAATCAATCACTTGAGACTCAGCAAATTTTATAAATACCATCAAATTTTAACTACTTAATATTTTCCCATCATCAAAAACAAACTGGCACTGTCTTGCAATCTAATCTCCTCGAGACCGCATGAGTCTCACCGCTGAATGGATCAGCGCCAAAAGGAGTAGTTATGTATTTCAGTCATTGTCCTCGGTGTGGTTCGCCATCACTAGAGCATCTATCGACGCATTCTCACTGCTGGGAATGCAGTTATTCGCCTGATTCTGATCACCGCTACCGGGCCTGGCATAAATTAGAATTTCCCTATGAGCACCCAAGATCAAAACCAAAATTAAATTTGGGTCAGATCAATTTTCGATCTGATCTTAATGCATGAGACTCGATTGCTACGACTTTTACTTGTGGTCCATAGGCAAGCTTTCACTAAAAAATGAACCCGATTTAGCAGAGCTATTTTTAGCTCAGGAGGAATTATGAGTTTGGGATTCTTCGATATCCTAGTCGCAAAAGAGTATGAAACAAAACAAAACGGTACGCCCGAAAAAAAGACGGCATGGAACCGAGTTGGCCGAGCATGGGCTTCAAAGTCCGGCGGATCGCTGAGCTTTGAATTGTATATGCTGCCAAGCCAAAGATACGTCATTCAGCTTCAAAACAATAACGAGGAGAAAAACCATGAGTAAAAAACAAATCTTTTTAATTATCGCATTGTTCGCAATCGCACCATTCGCTCAAGCATCAGTTGAATCATCTTTAATGGGGCTAAAGAATGTATTGCTCGGATCAATTCTGCCAATTTTTGCAGTTTTAGGATTGGGTTTCGCGGCATTCAGCTTTTTTACTGGAAATCCAAATGCCAAACAGCATCTGGTCTACGCGGTGACCGGGGCAACCATTCTATTTGGTGCACAGAGTATCGTTGATCTAATTCAAAGGACAGTTCGATGAAGAACTGTCCTACTAGCAACATGAATCGATCCCAGCTTTGGGGATTTGAAGTCAGTCACATTGTGACTGCATTTTCAATCTTGGCTGGATCAAATGTTCTTTTGAATATCCTGCAAGCCCCGCTGTTCATTTCGTGGGGGCTTGGTCTTGGTGCGCTTGCAATTTTAAGGATCATTTCGCACGGCCAGAAGAATGGTCATCTAGAACTGCTCGCTCGATTTGTCATCGAGCCCCACATTTATTTGGGACACGCTGGAAGAGATCGAAAACTAACTGAGGTAAAAAAGTGAGAAAATACTCTTTAAGTAAGACGATAATTCAATCAAAGTGGATTTCTGAAGGAATTATCGAATCCAATGAAGGTTCTATTTACAAAGCTTTTGAAATGGAACCTCTATCAACGGGGCTCTTTGAAGAAAACTTAGAAGGTCCGTTGGCCGATGGATTCTTTCAGAAATTATCCGAGTTGCTATCTAGGCTGCCAAATTATTTTGACGGGCAAATCATAGTCTTTCGCCATTCAATTGAACATGAAATTTCTGGTCTCAAGTCCAAGATTTTAATTTTTGAGAAGGTGAAAAAAGAAGAAAGCTATTCGCACTTACAAGCGGTATTGAGTGAATTAAAAATTGTGTCCACGCCCCTTACAGAAAGTACTTGGAAACTCTATCTTTCTGCTATTTTTGGCGAGCCAATCTTAAAAAATGGATTGCCAGATATTGTTTGGGACAAAGATTCAATCAAAGCAAATGGCAAGGTCGTTAGGATTTTGTCTTTGACTGAGCTACCTCAAGTGACTTGGAAAGGATGTTTGCAGCCAGTATTTGAAAGTGAAGCTTCGTTTACTTTAAGTATTAAGATTCAAATTCCAGATCGAAAGAAAATTAAAAACCAGCTCGAAACCAAACGCAGGGTCAGTCATGCCTTATCGGTGACGAGTTCACTTGAAGTTAAAAATATTGAATCGAATTCAGTTTTGAGTTCTTCGGAGGAAACTCTTGAGCGTATTCTTGTCGATAAGGAAACGCTTTTCGAAATTTCAGTTGGTTTGACTGTATCAGGTTCTGACCAAGAAACCTTAGATCAAGCTAATGATTTTGAAAGAGTTGTTTCTGGTATTGGTAATGCCGGACTGTATCCTGAAGGATTAGGATCTTTACCAGTTATGGCAAGCCATCTTCCTGGGGGTAAGATTCTAGGAATCAGAAAACTTCCGATCCTTTCAGAGAATCTAGCCCATATCCTTCCCTTAATTCACGACTATTCCAGATCAAATGATGAATCACATTTAGCTTTAAAATCCCGAAGTAACGAGGTTTCGCATTTGAATTTGTTCTCAAAAGAGAACTTGAATTTTAATTCGTTCATTTGTGGAGCCTCAGGTTCTGGGAAGAGCTTTTTGATGAATGCGATTCTTTCATCGATGCTAAAAGATGAGCCTAAAACACGTCTCTGCATTTTTGATATTGGTGGATCTTATCGAAGGATTATTGAAACTAACGGAGGTAAAAGCCAGCTCTTAACTGTTGAAGAGGCTCATGGTCTGCTTGCTAGCTTTCTCCGTTTACGGCCAGTGAATGGTTCGGGTTTTTACAGAACCTTTATTGAAACCTTGTGCGGATCTGGAAGTCATATTACTCATTCGCATAGAGTGGCCATCGACGATCTTCTTCGCCATGTCGAAGGCACAGAGCTGAAGCTTGGCGAACTCATTCGGCTTGCGAGTGAAAAGCCCGAGAGGTTTTATCAAGACGTAGCCCATTGGTTGAAGCCCCATTTAAAGCTGGACCAAGTGCCCATCCGTGAAGACTTGCAGTCAGTCATTGGTGCACAAGTGACTGCATTTGACTTCAAGGAATTGGATTCGGACCCAGTCCTACAAAGAACAACAATATTACTATTATCCGAGTTGCTATGGGGGGATTTACTCAAGGGTACTTATCCAAGAACTTTAATCGTCTTTGACGAAGTTTGGAGATTCTTCGCTCAAAGTAAAAGTTTTTTGGAAGAGATGTATCGAACGCTTAGAAAATACAAAGCTGGGATTGTATCAATCACACAAAACTTAGCTGACTACGGCGACGAAGCTTTTGCAAAGATGATCTTTACAAACAGCTTTACAAAAATATTTTTGCAAAATGGAGCAGCCGCTGAGTTCTTAAAGCAAACCTTTGATTTACCTGATTCAGATATTTCTAGGGCTTTGTCAGTGACTTCTAAAAAGCCACTTTACTCAGAGTTTTTTGCGCTGAGCCCTACGATGAGTCAAATTTTTCGACTTTATCCAACTCCTGAGTTTTACAAGCTTGCAAACACAGAAAACATATCAATCAGAAAGGAAACGGCGTGAAAAATTTATTTTTGATTTGCTCTTTTAGTTTATTGCCATTTTCAGCTAAGGCTGACTTATTTGGTGGTGATCTTCCATTACTGGCCCAAATCGTAACGAACACTCTGCACACAATGTATGAGCTGCAACGACAAAGTGAACTTATGAACGATGAAATGCGCGGGATCAAAGATCGCATTGATCGTATAAGAACAATTGCAGAGGTTGTTCAGCCTTCTGAGTGGGATAAGTGGAAAGACCCTCGTGAAGCTGTGAATCGGTTGAGAATTGTATATCACACAATGCCAAAAGAGTATCGTTCCGAAAAATATGACCAAATCGAAAGTGAACTCGCCAAAGCAATGAATTTAGTTGCTCGTGTCGGGCCAGAAACAGCTACAACCTTTAAATCTGGTAAAGAAATGGAACGTCGAGGTGCCGATGCCTCGCCAGGGGTTGCACAGAAATTGACAGCGTCTGGTGTGGGAACATTGATCGCACTAGAATCCCAATCCCAGGTTATTCAAAGTCATATTACAAGTTTACTCGCACAAATGCTTGCTGAGGGGAACGAACGTGAGACTCGGTCTGTAGTTACACGTGGATCATCCTTTAAGTCGTTTTCGGTCAACCTAAGTCAGAAAGATTCGCAGTTTTCAGATGTCGTTTTAAGAAAAGGAACAGTTCGATGAGCTATTCAATTCCAGCGATTGAAGAGTACGAAAAGCTACTGCCCATCGCGAGACAGATTTACGAACACACCAGTCATTTAAGCTGGCAAATGCTGCTACCTCTTTTTTTGGTTTCGGTGGCATTGGGATATACTTCAGATCTTGGACTCAGCGGAGCAGTTCTTGTTAGATTAAAACGGCTTATTTTGGTGGCCCTGTTGTTAGTTTCCTTTCCCACCATTGCAGAATTCAGTCAGATTTTGGGTGTTGAAGTGGCCAGATCCATTGATGACATGACTGGGATCGACATGGTTTTAGATGCTGCATCCAAGAGAGCTGAAGCCTATTCATTCGATTTACAAGGACTATTGAATTTAGGGAGTGATTTACTGGTCGGATCACTTGTCATCATAAGTTTTGTAATACTGATTGTGGCGAGATTCTTTCTTTTAGCATTCCAACATTTTTATTGGTTTCTATTGGTCGCGTTAGGACCATTTTTAATATTAGGAACTTTATTTGAAGCATCGAGTGGAATTACAAAAGGACTTTTTAAGTCGATGTTTCAAGTGGCCTGCTGGCCCGTGGTTTGGTCTGTGCTATCAGCTTTTTTAAAAGCACTTCCCTTCGCTGCGTCCTACTCGGTCGAGGGTAATCTAGTAACGATAGTTACTTTAAACTTAATAATTTCGATAGCGCTTCTATTTTCACCCTTTATTGTTTCTCAATTAGCCGAAGGGGTTAGCCTCAGCGTTGGTGACACTATTAAAAACGGAGCCCTAAAAGCTGTTGCAATGACAAATCCAAAAGGTCTTGCCATGTCAGCTACTTCAAAAACTGTATCAAAGGCATCTGGTGCTTATGCCAAATACAAGGCTGGCAAAGAGGCGGCTCGAAATGCGGTTAGGTACTAGGTTGTTGGAAACTTTTAACAAAGGAAAATTTATGAAATGGATAGTTATCTTGTTTTCGCAAATGACATTTGCGACAAATTCAGCTCCGACAACTTTTCCTGTATTTTTAAAAGAGGGATTTAGTTCAATTCTAGAATTCGAAGAGAGTCCAACCCAAGTCGTTTTAGGAGATCAGAATCTGTTTTTGGTCGAGCGATTAGGTAAATCAGTCGTGATAAAGCCCCTAACGGCTTACGCCACGACAAATTTGTTTGTCTACTTCAAGGAAAAGGCAACAAAACTCTTTATCCTGACAGCTTCAGAAGAAGCTGATCCGACTTTTTACAAAAAATTTGAATCTGCACCAGTTAATGACTCAGTAACGACTAAAGCTGCGCCGCCAATTCAGAATCGCGAACCTCGAAAGTTCGTAAAGGGCATCAAGATTGTTTCTTCTCAATACGATGGCAAGAAGGACTATCTGACTGTCGATTTTGTAGTTTCTGCTGATTCCACAAATAAGGTTTCACCGAATTGGGATTTGATTCGACTAAAATACAAAGAAAGAATGATTTCTCCAACAAAGCTTTGGTCAGAAAGACGCGAGGCCCAGCGTGATTCACAAATCAAAGCTCGATTGATATTCGCAAAACCAAATGTCCCCGCCGACCTAAAAGAAGTGAGTGTAGTTGTTCCCACTAAAACGGAATCTAAACCTTTTGTTGAAAAATTGAAGGCAGGTCGATAATGAGTTCTTCTCAAGCTTTTCAAAAACAGAAAGAAAAATTATTTAAGCGTTGGTTTGAAGAAGATTATCCTGGGGGAACACCTCGTTTTCAAATTGGACTTTTGGCAAAGGATATTGCCGTTTTTTTTCTTATCCCTGTGTGCGCCATTGTTTTCTTCAAAATTGTAGAGAACTCGCTAAATGCTCCTTCTAAGCCGATGGCCAGAAAACGAATTGAAGACAACGGTGATAGGATTCAAAAACAATCTCAGATTATTCACTTTGTTCAGCATGGTGGCTCTACGGGCGGGAAATCAAATTACAATTTTCCAAGAAAGTCACCAGGAACACTTGTAAAAGTTCGCCTAATGAATGTTGTTGAAACATTTTCGAATGCTCCAGTTCACGTCCAGGTTGTTAATACCGGACTTGGTCGTGAGTTTGTTGGCGCAACTATTATTGGCGATGCCAGCCCTGAAAGTGGAACTGGACGAATCACCATGAATTTCAAATTTGTCAGACATCCCAAAAAGTCAGATATGGCCGTACCAATTTCAGCTCGAGCACTCAGCTTAGATGGAACTTACGGTGTTATCGGAACCAAAAAGGAAGGAATGTTTGCCAGAGCAGCAATTAGATCTGCGGCTAACAATCCAAATATAGTTGATGGAGGTGCTGATAGTGGCGACTTCAAAACATTAGTGGCTCGAGCTGTTGCTGCTGGATTGATGCAAGAACTGCAATCGGATGCCAGTGTGGCACACAATCGCGCCCAGGTATTATCTTTAAATCCAATGACCGAATTTTTCGTTGAACTCACTGATTTTTTTCCAGGACAAAGATAATGAAAGATCAAAACTATTCTACTTTGTTGCTTCTTCCATTTGGACTTGTCGGACTGTGGGTCTATAAAACTATTTCTGAACTTCGCGGCATTGATTTGGTTATGTTCGTCTTGGTTCTGTCTGGTTTTTTAGTATTAGGTTTACTTCTTGTGGTTCGATACTTTTCTGCATGGGGAAAAGAAGATTTAAAGCGTATCGAGCGAGTTCAAGAAGTCCCACTAAGCTTGAGAAGTGTTTCTCAAGACGCTGTCCAAATGGGACTAGATACGGAACTTGATGAAATGATTTATTTGCCAGATTCGATTCGAACTCGTCACGTACACATCCTTGGAGCGACTGGATCTGGAAAAACGGAAAGTGTCATTCTCAATTTTCTACGACAAGATGTTGCCCGAGGTTTGGGTAGCATTATTTTAGACGCCAAAGGTGATAATTCGTTTTTAGAAGCTCTTCAGACTTGGGTGCCAAACGATAGACTTCATGTTTTTGATCTGACGGATTCAGGATCTGAAGCTTATGACCCACTTGCTGCCGGATCTGCACTGGAATCGGCGCAGAGACTTTTTTCATCTTTGACTTGGAGTGAAGAGTATTACAAATCAAAAGCGCTCTCGTCGCTTCAAAGAATCTTTCAGAATTATTTTGATCTGAATGAAAAAAATCCGAATCTCGCACAAATTTCAAAAATCTTAGAAACCCCAGAATCATATTCATCATTTGTGAATAGCAAAGACTTTCCTCAGGCATTGGCAATTAAAGATTATCAAGATCTATCTGGCCTTAGAGATCAGGTCAAATCACTGTCGTTAGGACATCTCAGCCAAATTCTCTCACCTAATGAAAAACCGAGTATTGATCTTGGAACTGCTACCGAGGGCAAAGTGATCTATTTTAGATTGCAGAGCTTGATGTCACCACAAATTGTCGGGATTGTTGGAAAACTTATTATTAACCATTTAAATTTTTTGGCCGGAACGGCGCATAGGGAACGAGGACAGGCTAAACCAAGAGAACTCGTTCCAGTCTATCTTGACGAGTTTGCGACTTTTGCCTGTCCTGAATTTGCGGATCTTATTTCAAAAGCTCGTTCTGCGAAATTTGCATTGCATTTTTCGCATCAAAGTATCGGAGATGTTATGGAGGTATCACAGGGGTTCTTAAATCGAATCACGGACAACGCAGCTACAAAAATTGTTTTGCGCATTAACGATCCAGATTCGGCAGAATTTTTTTCGCGCTGCTTTGGAACCAAAGAAATTCAGAAAACAACCCAAAGGATCACGAACGCTAAAGAAATTGATTCGGCTGAAATCGTCGGTGAAGGAACCACTCGGGATGCCCACCAGTTTAGAGCGTCTCCTGACTTGCTGAAGACTTTGCCTACAGGTGTAGGTGCAGTCCTTGTAGCCCACGGGCAAGAGACACCCCATGGGGCTTCTAGCGTCTTTAAGATCCGATTTCCGGAACTACGCAAAGTGTAATTGTATAGCAGTTACGGGTGGTTAGACGGCGAATTTGCATATGTTAAAACTAATAGAAAAGGAGGACTTTATGGAACAAAAGAAGATTAATTACCCTAAAAAAGGAGCCGCTCGAAAGTGGTCTAAACGACTTAAAGAGCTTGGTAATCAGCCGCCTCCAGAAGATTTGATGAGAAAAATAAATGGTGAAGAGAACAAAAAGGTCGCTGTTCCTAAAGACAAAAACACAGACTTGGATGTTTGATGATAATTCTAAGAAACATTTCAGAGCTCAATCAGTTTTTGAAAGAATCTGACTGCCAAGTTGGCTGCTTGGCAGATACTGGATTCTTGTACGGGTTGGCTTATGAAGATGACAGATTGTTTTCGCAGTCAAACGATGTTCACGAGACGCTTGCTGAAGCGACCATTCCAATTTATTCAAATGTTGTAAGTCGGCTCGAGTTGATCGATTTAATATTTCGAAAGCAGGTAACGAGTGGCTGTCTTCAAGTTTTTAATGGAATGAAAAGCTCAATTGAAAACGCTGAGATATTTAATGCTTTGAAATATATTCGAGATAAAGACACCGAAGCCAAGAGAAAGCGTGGGTCCTATAAAGTTGATGAGCGACGGCTCAAAACTATCCGACAAAACATAAGCGCGGTTAACGGCATTAATGGATGGCGAGGGTTCTGCTCGAGATACATTGGAACAATGCTTGAAACTGAATGGTCAATTCTGGAGCAGGAATTCGGATTAAACTTTATTGAAGTTCTAGAAGGTCAAGTTTCACCACTTTTTAATTCTCCATTACTTTGGAAGGATATGGTTGGAGTCATGTCTGAATACGGACAACGAGGCCCTGATGCTATGATTCTAAATCTATTCCTTAAGAGTAAGTTTAAACTTTTGATAACTAGTGACAGTGACTTTGAATTATGTTTTTCAAAATCGGACTTCTCCGAGATTGATAAAGCCATTTTGATATTACAGTAAACACGTCTTAACCCATACCACTTTATCCACTCCTCCACTTGTAAAAACAGGAGGAATGCGAAATGAAACGCATATTATTAATTGGCCACATCGTGGCTTTGACTGCGTCATGTACGACGCTAGATCAATCCTTCAGGCTTGGAGCAGCGACGGGTGCCTTGACCGGAGCGGCCGCAACGTATGCAGCCCATAGCCCAAACGGGAGGAATCCCTCGCTTGAAGAAGTGGGGCTTGGCGCAACCATTGGATTGGGTCTTGGACTTATCACTTCTTATTTTGTTCACCAAAAAGTTGTTGAGGACCGTGAAGAGATGGCAAAGCAAACTGAAATTTACTTCGGTGATTTGCCACCAAGTCCGTTTATGATTCCTCAGCCAAAACTTAAGAAAGGTGTTCGATAATGAAAAAGAAAATTCAGATCGTCCTCAGTGATGAAGCATGGACGGCGTTAGAGAATTTAACTAAAGAAGCCAATGATGGTTTTTTAAACGGAACCATAAACTACTCTGATGTGGCAAATGAACTGATCTCCACGGGAAAAATTGATATTCGTGGCTTACAGGCAAAGCACACAAATATTAGAAAATCATTAAGACTGATGGCTTCACAAAAAGAGATCGATATTGAGTCAGCAATTAAGGCATTGATGGATCTAAAATCCAAAGGAGTTAAAAAGACAAGTCGAAGTCAGATGCAGTTGGAGAATATGGAGTGATGATGTCTGTGACCTTGAAGCGACCTCAAAAAGGAAAAGATGTATTTAAGGCCGTTCAGCAGTCTGGTCCACTAACGATTGATGTGCTCTTTAGAATTATAAAGTCGCAAATGTCGAAGAGAAACTTGCGAAAATGTTTACAGCTGCTTGCAAAAAAAGGATTTATTGAATCGTTTCATTATTCAAGCCAAGGGACCTACTACATGGTCTCACAGAGTTTGCCAGATCGCTTAAAGGCTGCTGAGTTTTCGAATCAGCAGCCTGATGTTCTTAAGCAACCACTTATTCGGAAACAAGATTTATTTCACAATCAATGGTGTGAGTATTGGATTGTGACAATCAAAAGATTGTTTCCAGAGGCAATCATCACTAGGGAAATTGAAATTGGGAACGACTCTTTTGCTAAAAATGTTTTGAATCTGGCTTACGCAGACTACGATCTTCGACCAGACTTTATTCTGACTATTCCGAAAACGGAATCGACTCATACTGTGTGCGTCGCCTTCGAAATTGAACGAACTAGAAAGAGCGACGAAAGAATTTTGCGAAAGCTAGGTAAATATATGGATCGAACCCAATTAGATGGACTTATTTATATTTGCGATTCAGGCCGGTTATCAGAAACGATAAGACTGCTCTATCAAAATAAATTGCTGCCAGATTCTGAAAAACAAAAACGATTTGGAGAAAATTTTTTTCTGTTTTCTGATTCGTTGGATGGTGGCGGTGAGGATTTCAATCGACTCTTTAACTCTTGTGGAAAACCCACTTCATTTAAAAATTGGTGTGGATATCTTGGCTCAACGGAATGGCCAAAACGCAGAAGCGAAGACTTAAAAAACTGGTAGCTATACCAGTTTTTAACTTAAACACATTTGCTTTCAACTTTTTGATTTTTCCTCAAGCAAATTCAGCAATTAACCCCATGCGCCCGCCGCTGGTTGTCCCTCTGAAGCTTCCTGACCACTCACTCCCTACATCTAAAGATGTTTAACGGTAGTAAGTGGTCAGGAAGACGGTACAACGGCGGCGGGCGGGATAGGTGTTATAAGAATAGGTATATATATGACACAGGTAAGAAGAGAGAGAAAAGGGAATGGAAACAGCCAGGAAAACGAGGTAAATTCAGAGGCAAGAAGTAATTTGTTCTTTGAAAATTTGGAGTGGTTATCTACAGCGGAAGCAGCGGTTTATTTGCGAAAATTTGGTCCGAATGGAATTCCTTCAGTGAATGCAATTCACAAATTAGTTTCTCAAGGTAAAATTCGTAGACGTAAATTTTCAGGTAAACTGTATTTCAAGCGAAAAGAACTTTCCTATCTCATCGAGTGCTCAGAGGCATAAAGGAGGTAGCAATGTCTGTCTTTTCCTATTATGAAAATGGTCAAACATTTTGGCGCTATTATATCAATATCCGCAGCAAGAAAAATCCACAGATTCGATTACAAAGAATGCGTGGTGGGTTTAAATCTCAAAAAGAAGCCGAGAAAGAAGAGCGAACTCAGTTTGTGCAAGTCACCTCTGAAATTGCTCGACTTGAAAATCAAGGCTTTACTTGGGAAAGCATCATTCAGCGATGGTCTGATTTTCACGAGCTTTACGGTTCACACCGTTACTCGAAATCAACTGTCTGGGATTACGCTAAGCTTGCTCGAAAGTGGACGCAAAGTTGGCTCAAGCGACCAGCCTCAGAGATTACTCGTGGCGATGGTCGCTTGTTGTTAAATCAAGCGGCTGAACTTGGTCAGAATTCGTCTTATCAGCGAAAACTAAAAAGTGTGATCAATCTGATCTATCTTTGGGGTATTGATGAAAGGCTGATTATCGGTCCTCATCATAGTCCTGTGTTTGGACTGGATACGGCGAAAAAGGAACCGGAAAAGTTGCCAGAGATTTTGACTCACGAACAAATTAAAACTTTGCTTCGTGAAGCAAAAGATCGAAAGCATCCATGGTATCCGATCTGGGCGGTCACAATCTTAACAGGTTGTCGAAACGGTGAAGTGTACGGCTTAAGACACGAGGATATGGATTTGGTTTCTTTAGAAGAAGCGCAACGCCAAAAGGCTCTGCCGCCGCATGAAAGAAACTTTGGGCTGATCAGACTCACGCGATCATGGAATAAGAAGCTGAAGAAATATGGACCATTGAAGGCCAGATACTGGCGCAATGTTCCTGTTTCAAGCGAGCTTTACATGATCTTGATGGAAATGAAGCAGCACAATTTTGGCTCGGATGAGCATGGACAATTTGTTCTGCCGCATTTTAGTCATTGGAAAGAAGGTTATCAGGCAAAAGTTCTTCGAGCATTTTGCCGAGAAATCGGAATTCCACCAGTTCGCTTTCATACGTTAAGAGCTTGTTTTGCAACTCATCTTATTTCGCGCGGGATTCCTTCTACAACTGTTATGAAGATATGTGGTTGGAGAGATTTAAAGACGGCTGAACGTTATATTCGGCTGGCTGGCGTGGATGAGAGAGGAGCAACTGAGGGGCTTGATTTCATCCCGAACGATCAAGGGATCATGGAAAAAGTGGTCAGTCTTTATGATTATCGGGAGGCTAACAAGAATGTTTCGCTGTAAAGTAGAAGGCTTGCTTTTAAGGTCTAATATTTGCTATAAGTTATTGATAAGTCGAGGTTTCATAGTGAAACCTCCAATATTCCCCGTGGGATAGTCTCCAAAAATTCGTAAGTATCGAAAATCAAAAACAAATGGATTCAACGACTTAGCTAGGTCGGATCGTTTGAAACATCACTCCAAATAACCGCAAATAACCACTCTTGGTGGCATTTTGGTGGCAACTAGGTGGCAACTTTGAAGTGCCATTCTTTTGCTATTTTCACTGCTAATTTCAACACTTAAGCCTTCGCCGCTCTACGTGCGCGCGAGGTCTCGCTCTTCAATCGTGGTGGCAAACGCAACGATCACAAACAAAACATTCTAAAATTTTAAAGGAGGTCCTATGGGACTCAACAAATTAATCGAAGCGGCACTTGTCGTCGTTCTTTCAGCTGCTGCCGTTGGTGTGCTGCCGAAGCTTGTTCACGCTGTTCGAGTGGTGCAGTTGCAACTCTTGAAGGAGTCGCAGTCGAAGCATTGGGGGCGGGGGTTGCTGTTGCCGATGTCGCATGATTTTTGAAGGAGGATAATTGTGTGTCTTTACCTGTAGAATTCCTCATCTGATCTTACAAAATCAGATGAGGAATTCTAATTAGCCTGACAAATATTGAAATAATGGCACTTATTGAAATGACGGGCGAGGTCTGGCGGGCGGAGTTATTTCGTGTACGGTTGATCGGCTTGTATATTCACTTCAGATCGCCCAGCTGCACCGCAATCCTTGGGTTTGTTCAAACTCCATGTTGGCTGAACTGCGGCCTCTATACTGATGAAAGTCTTGGATACTTGCCGATAGTTGAACCCAGACTCGGTAGAGGGGTTGGATAATGATTCAATCCGTACTATCATTATAACGTGTCCTATCTAATAATATTTTTCTCCACACCTCTATTTGCTCAAGTGAATTTATTTGATGAGTATTTATTCGCAGGAATGGGGAAAAGTCCTTATGTAGAGTGTGTCTCCGCTAAGGTAGACCTTGAAACTTCCCGCAAGCTTTTTTCGGACATCAAAAAAAAATCGAATGATGGAAACGCGGATCGAGCAATAGAGCTATTAAAAAATAAATTTAATAATTGCTCTGTTCCTTCGGAAGAGGTGATCGGGACAGAAACCAACCTAAATCGCCTTGAAAAAAGAAATGCTTATATAAAAATGGGTAAATTGGAAACTGATATTCAAGAGCAAGTCGAAATTCATGATATAAGTAAATAACTCAGGACTTGCGAGAATTGAAAAATAAATGGTTTAAAGATGCGGATCTAGAGAACATCGAAAAGTGGACTCAATCGAATTTAAAAACTATAAAAAATGAAAAGGCGAGCTGTCAGAAAGTTGACCATAGGAGTAAGATGGGGTCGATTCGTAACCAGCAAGAACTAGGATGGTGTTATGCCTACGGATTGGCAGAAATTCTGAGCTTCAAAATCGGAAAAACTGTTTCAGCCCCTGATTTGGCATTAACTTCTCAGAAAAACTCTCCATCGGATGACCGATGGATTGTAAAAAGAGTTACAAAAAAGAAAGACTCTGAGTTTTCGGGCGGAATGCCAGATTGGCTTTTTGAATTTGCCAAAACAGATGGTGTCTGCAATCAACAAAGTGTTGATGAGAGTGATTCTAACGTCGTTAGATTGAAGGCAAGACTAGATCAAATTGAACAACAAAAGCTAGATAAAAAGTGTAACTTAAGTGAAGTAAAAGAATCAATTCAGAGCCTATTTCCGTTAATCGATATTTCGAAAGCATTGAAGATATATTCCGAGTCCAATTACTACAATTACCTAACAGATCTTTTTGAAGAAGCTTGTAAACCTCGAATTAAGTTGCCACAGAATCTCGCAATGAAAGTTAAATCCTATTCAGGCTCTTCCCTTAAATCCCGAAACTCTGTTTTTAAAGATATTGAAAATAATTTATCAAATTCAGGACCAGCACTCATTTCAATTGACTCAAAAATCTTGGGATCGCCGAGAGGACAACATGCGATGATTATTGCTGGGAGACAATGGAATGAAAAAATGCAGCAATGTGATTACATTCTTAGAAATTCATGGGGAAAAGATTCCTGCGCTCCTAATCAATTTATCGGAAGCTGTGATAATGGCGACCCTGTAGTTTCTAAATTCGAATTACTCAAAAACATTTCAACACACTATATTGTAGAATAAAGATTGTATTGAACCTCTAGTTTTTTGTCCTTTGCTGATCGCATGATCTCGGCTTTCTTGACTAGGATCTGGCGGAAAGAATTTATCTAATTTTAAACGACGCTATTAAATATTGGCCATTAAATTTAATTATATCCTCGGGGCGCAACACCGAGAATGGCACTTCTTTCCGAGAGGGGCGAGGTCTGGAGTTTCAGAATTATTCTGACTTGATCGAGGGCAGAAGTTATGAGCCTTTCGAATCGCTGCAGCCCACCGCAAACCTTGGGTTTTGTTCGGGTTCGCTACTGCAGAATTCGATTTTCCCGCAATGATTTATTTATAGATGAGCTTTTTATGGCGCTAAGTTTTTTCTTTTCTCGAACTAGAAGATCTATATTTCAGATTTCAGAGGGATATTTTCGCTGGTCAAAGTATAACTATCCATCCAGTAATCACTTTATATACAAGCTATTTACATTTTAGTTCAAGAGATTCACCCTTAAAATCAATGTAAAGTGGTCGAATAGTTCCGCTATAAATCGTTATTCTTTCAGGGAACCAGTTACCCCATCCATCGGAATTAGGGCCGGAAGGAACCCCTACTTTTTTAAATGAGCTCTGACTCAGTCGATAGTGTTGAGTGTTTAGATGATTGTAGCTTTGTGTTATATAGTTTCCTCTTGGACCATATGGAACAGACACTTTGGCACTCATTCGATGCTGTGGGTGGCTCGGGTCACATCTCAAGCAGTATTCCGTATCTAAAATTTCAACCACTAACCAGCTATAACCTTCACCATATAGGGCTGTGCATGTCGTTTTTGCTGTAGAGCCTATGCCTGCTATTGCTTGATTTGACAGGGCTAGCGCAATGACTAGAAAGCCAAAAATTTTATTCATGTTATTTCTCCTTTGTTTTTTAGTTAATTAACCGCAGAAAGAGAAATAACAATCACGCTATTTAAAGTAAAATCGATTGATTTAATATACCTATCGATATAATTAATAGTTATGAGTTTGTCCTCAATTCAACTTGATGCATTTGTTGCGGTTTCGAAAGCGCGAAGTTTTTCGGCGGGCGCCAAAGCCCTTCATATTACGCAGTCTGCACTTTCCCAGCGGATTTTGAATCTTGAGCAAGAGCTGGGCTCTACTTTATTCATACGGGAGTCTTCTGGTATTAGATTGACAGAGTTAGGTCAAAAGCTACTTCGCTATTGTCAAATGAAAGACTCGCTTGAGGGTGAGTTCTTAGGTGAAATAGGAACTCTAAGAAGCAAATCGCTTAGTGGCCTAATTAGGCTGGGAGGATTCTCTACCGTCGTTCGCTCGATATTAATTCCATCTGTGACTCCCATCCTTCACGAAAATCCAGAGGTTCAAGTCGAGTTCTTTACCAAAGAAATTCGGGATCTTCCTCGACTTCTCGAGACCGGAGAGGCTGATTTTATTTTATTGAATAAGCCCTACGAAAAACAAGGCGTGGAGAATGTTGAACTTGGCTTCGAAGAAAATGTAATGGTTGAACCAAGAAATCGTGTTTTTCGTGAAAATGTATTCCTTGACCACGATTCAGAGGATTCAACAACAATCGATTTTTTAAATTACCAAAAACGGCTACCTAAATCATGGCGGCGTTCGTACTTCGATGAGATTTATTCAATTGTAGATGGGGTTCTCCTTGGTGCGGGCCGAGCCGTGATTCCACTTCATATAGCGAATCAAAAAAAGGGATTGGTCGTTAGCAAGAATTTTCGTTCAATGAAAACCCCGGTGTTTCTTTGTTACTATCAGCAAGCTTTTTATACCTCTCTTCAAATGAGGGTGATCAAAGACATTAAATTGGAAGCTCCGAAACTGCTTAAATCGACTTAAAAAATATTAACGAACATTCGAAGATAGTTTTCAAGGTAAGGACCTGGGCCCGAAGAAATTATCCAAAAGTCGCTATTCATTACTTTCTAATCACTTTAAAAAAATCGCAGTTTAATACAATAAGCTCTTCTTCTTTCGACGGACCCGCGATGGCCGCAGTCTCCTGGATAAAGGATAGCAGCATTTGCCTCATCTTTTGATAAGAGCTTTCGCTGATTGATTGAACAACCGTAAAATGCACAGACTCTTGATGATTTTCTTGAGAAGAAAGAACAGCACGGCTTCGCCAATTGTTATGATGATTCACCACAAAAGTCGATCCTGCTGGGGCGTGTGCCGCACCATTTGCGTAGACCCATTTTTTTCCAGATGACTTCACGTAACCTGCATCTTTTAAGACAGTCAGGCATTTATTAACGACTGCTAGAGGTAGACCTAATTTTTGGCTTAAGGCCTCTTCCGTTTGCAGATGAGGAATGCTTGTAGCTATATGAATAGCGCTCCAGTACCAAGCTGAATAATAAAGATTGAGATCAATCGTATTTTCAACACGTGGTCGATTCACGAGCCGATCGAGACTTTCCTGTTCATTTTTAATTTGATTGAGCTTCTGCAGAAGATGTTTTTTTAAAGCAGATGTTCCAGCACGAGAGTAATCCACTAACGTAAGAAAATATATATCTTGCGGGTTTTGCAATCGCCAGTGCTCGGCTAAATTAAAAGCATGCTCCGGGGTAAGGTGAATCTCTGAATTAAGAACTCTTGAAAAATAGGAACGCTGGCAACCGGCAGCTGCGGCCAAGTCAGTTAAAGTCTCTTCTGTGCTATTCATTTGCTTGCGTAAGAAAGCTTTATAATCGGTAAATGTCAGTAAATTATTCATGCGTAATAAAATGTAACGGAAGTCGTCATATTTTAACAATAAGAATCTAGTCATTTGAAAAAGTTTGCAGTAAATACATTTTCAATTCAAAGCCGGTGCGGAACTTGCTCTCTCATTGGAGCTGGCTTGCACTCTTATTTAGGGGATCTTATGAAGACTTTTTTAAAAATTTTATCTGTTTGTCTTATCTCTGTGCAGACGTTTGCAGGCCCTGGAGCCAGCGGTGGCGGCATGACTCCGATCATTTCATTGACCTGTCAAGATCGCACAGTTGTTACCTTAGATAATTGGATGCACAAAGGACGGGCTAGTTTTCATGTTTGGGTTCAATCTTTAGGTAATGAGGCGAAATACATTCCTGTTCAGTTTCTTGAAAAACAGAGTGGTCTGCGAATACTTAAGCTTCTAGATCGACATCCATACTGCTCACGCTCTCTAGTGGAGATTTCAGACTCAAATTGGGACTTAGTAAGTGCTTGCGGCGGCCTCAAGCGTGTAGTGAATTGTAGAAAGCGATAATTAACGAAGCTTATTTTAGCTTTTTATCCATAAGTTCAGTTTTGTACGAAGTTAATGTAACCTTGCAAGTGATCCATCCACTTATATTCTAATTCATAAATCAGCACTTAAGCTTGTGCCGCAATCAATGCGAAGGGCCTTTGTATCTGCTGGCCAGGCTTTTGCGTTTAAAAAGGAGAACTAGTCATGAAGAAAATTATTTTATCAACTGTTATAGGAATAGCATTTTCGAGTGCATTTGCTGAGGGAAGAAGTTGCCGAGATGAGCCCGAAAGATGCCCTGTACTTAGATGGATTTGCACGCAGCCTGCTACTGGAAACGCGCAAACCTACACGTATCTATCAGCAACGATTACAAACTCTTTCTTCGCTGGCGATTCTTTAAGCGTGAAAAAAAACTTATGCAATCGTAGTCCGTATCTAAATTGTCGAGAACAAAGTATGCAGGAGAAATGGTACCTATACCCGGGAGTTCCGCAAGGACAGCTTATAAATAGTCTGAACGGACAAAAAATTATCGTGAACTGCACAAAGCATAACTGAGGCATAATATGAAAAAATTAGGAATCTATCTATTTACTATCGCAGCTGTTCTATCGGGCACGGCCCATGCGGGTAGCGATTTGTGTCTTTACCAATTTCCAGAAGGATATTGCGGGCGTATCACGAAAATCTACTGTACTTACAAATCAAGAAATAGCTCTCGAACCAATTTAACTTTCGAACTTCCTGCCAATATGGATTTTAGGCATATCAGTGGTCACACAGTTGGCCTCAGATTGAACAAAGAGTCCAAGAGTCGGTTGTTTAATGTAAAAACCAAAGCTCACGGATCGAGACTAATCACTGAGCTTAACTATCAAAACTCTTTCTTTATAAGTGATATTCAGCTCAGCTTTGTGAAAGAGATCAAAAATAATACGCTTCTTAATCCGATTAAAGGTACTTTGATCACAGATTATCCACCCGCTAGAGAAATGGAATGCAACTTTAATTGGGGAAATCCTTAACAAGCGTTCTTTTAATCCACTTCCTAATGTTCGCTTCTCTATCGGGATTTCCTGAGCTTTACCGACTGGACAAAGCCGGAAGTAACTCCGGCATTGGAAAAAATTGACTCTAATAAATATTGGCCATTAAATTTGATTATTTCTCAGCTGCGAGTGCCGCGAATGGCAATTCGATCCGACACAAACCAGGTCTGCAAAGGTATGATCATACCAATTAGATTCTAGGTCAGTTTATCTCAACCTTTTTGTAGCGCCAGGCTGCATCGAAAGACTTACGATGTTGACCGATTGGCATTTCAACTTAAGAATTTGAAAAAGGAATTTAAATGGACTTTGACACCAACATTGCAATTGAAAGAGTTCAATCTGAATCAATGCGCGCCGTTTTTTCAATTCAGGAACACAGATTAATTGGGCCGTCATACTTCAACAGATTTCGTGATGCGGTTCAGGCGGCTATGTTGTTTTTTGAAAAGGAAACGACTGTACCTTTACAGCTTATGGAAGAGTTAAAGAGTGCTGCTCAAATCATACGAAATGAAGCCGTTGTGTTTCCTGGAAGAACTTCTGCGTGCAATGAAATGGCCACTTGGCTCGATGAGGCTCTGGCTAAATTGGAAAGTAAATCGCAAGCTCAGTAAACCGAATACTAGCGCATGTCATTTGCCGATTTATCGCGATCTAGACTTTTACGGAGATATACTCACAAAAATTAGGATGAACTCTGATGGCGATAATGGCCATTATGTCCAGTTGTCAGATGATATCGAAACCACTTATAGAAAGTGTCAGATCAAGTCTTAACTTCTTCTCTTTACCAGTTGTTCCACAAATGGATAGCTCCATTCAGAAACGAATTCATATTTTCAGTTCTCCATGTGACTGGCGAGCTTGGGTGACACAAGTAATATTGTTCGCTTGACATTTAGTATAGTGTTCTATAGTGTAATGAATGTGGCACAGTTTAAATTCATTTTATGGCTAGCTTATTGGTACCAGCAAACTGAAAAATTCGAGTTTGAGTGGGATTCAGGCAACAGTCAGAAAAGTTTAAAAAAGCATGATGTTGGTTTGGATGAAATTGAAGCTGTGTTTGAAATGAAAATGGCTGTTCCACTAGGGCGTCAAATTACACCAGTAGTTGATGAAGAGCGACTTTGTCTAGTGGGTCCAACGGATTCAGGGAAACTGTTGTCTGTGGTTTTTACTTTAAGAGATGGGCGAGTCCGTCCTATTAGTGGTCGAAAGGCCAGCAAAAGAGAGAGAGGTTTATATGAAGAAATCAGTAAAACGATTAAAAACTTATGATCGAATTGAGTTTGACACTAAGGAAATCATTGCAGGTTTGAGTCGCCTCAAAGGGGCACGACGTAAACCTACAAGTATCGCTTTGGAAGAAGAGATGCTCAAAGAACTTAAAGAAATCGCTGAAGCTAAGGGTATTCCTTATCAGGTCTTGATGCGGTTATTGATTGCTGATGGTCTTAAAAAGCTAAAGGCTGCTTAGGTTTTTAAGTATTGGCATTTCAATGGTATGCGTAACATAACCTCGCGTAATTGTTCATAACCCGACGTCACCTCCAAAATATTGCCCGTAATAAAATTCCCACAACACAACGCCTCGTTAAATCAAATGGACAGAATGTCACATCAATGATGGTTTTTTGGCCATTTTGTCTCAAGTGCAACCATCAAATGCTATAGGAACTATGTAATCGTGGGTTTGATATTGCACTTAGTTTCAGTTGAAACACTTCTCTCATCAAAAAAGGCCTTTGTGGTAAAAAATGATTTCACATAAAAAAAACTGGGCCAAGATACTTGTAATCGGAATTCTATTCTTAGCTTTAGCATTCGTTGCTTGGAATCAACTCCAATCTCATCAAGCTTATCTTAAACCTAAAATAGGAGATGTGGTCGAAAGCATCTACGGTTTAGGAACAGTCACTGCATCAAAGGTCTTTCATCTTAGAATAGGTGTTGCGCTCACCGTTCAAAAACTTTTTGTTCAAGAAGGTGATCTTGTTAAACCAGGTCAATACTTAGTTCAATTTGATGAAACTCGAATGAAATCACCCATTGAGGGAACTATTACGAACGTTAACTACAAGGAGGGCGAACTTGTCTCACCCCTTGTGTCTGCAATAACTGTTACAAATCTCAAAAGTCTTTATCTAGAAATAAGTCTTGAGCAACAGTCCATCATGCGAATCACAAATAGACAATCTGTCGTGGTTTCCTTTGAGAGCCTAAGGAGTGAAAAGTACAATGGTGTCGTGCATTCGATTTATCCACGAGACAATCAATTCATAATCCGCATTGAATTAGAACAATGGCCTGAGGGTGTTCTACCTGGCATGACAGCTGATGCCGCAATACTTGTTGGTAAAAAAACAAATGTTCTTTTAATTCCAATGAAAACTCTTGTAGCAGGACAAGTTACTAGGATACGTGATGGAAAAAAAGAACGAATCCCAGTGAAATTGGGTGTGATCGATGGCGAGTGGGCCGAGGTGATTTCTGATAATATTGTTGAGACCGATGAGCTCATCAGTAGAAAGTGATTAACCTATGCTTTTTTTAGCCATACGCCATTTGATGAGTCGAAAAAAGCAAACACTTCTGACTTTGTTTGGAATTACTTTAGGAACGGCAGCCTATATTGCTATATCGGGTATGATGCTTGGTTTTCAAACTTTTATTATCGATCAACTTGTCAACAATGACTCTCACTTAAAAATTAAAGCTCGAGAAGAAATGTTAACGGATCGTAGTTTGGACACTGCTTTTTTTTCTGAACAGATACTTGTTAAATGGCTTAAGCCACCATCAGGACGAAAGGATAATGCTTATATTCTTTCGCCACGGACATGGCTAGACAGGCTCGAAGCCGATGATCGTGTTTCTGCCGCTTCTCCTCAGCTATCGGCTCAGGGAATTGCCACTTATGGAAATGTTGCAATCGGTATACAAGTTGTTGGCATAGACCCAGAAAAACAAATAAGAGTCGCTAATATTGAAAAAGCTATGCTCAAAGGTCAATTCTCAGATATTGGAACCAGTGGCAATCGAATTATCGTAGGTGATGCTTTTCTTAAAAGAACTGGAGCCTCCACAGGTGAAACCATTTTACTTACCGTGGGAAAAGGTTCACCGCAACCCTTCCGAATTGTAGCCATTTTTAGTTTAGGCATTAAAGCCATAGATGAATCACGAATTTTTGCAAGTCTCAGTGATGTACAAAGACTCAATCAAACTCCTAGCCGCATCTCTGAAATAGCTGTTCGGTTGTCGGATGTTCGTTGGGCATCAGAAGTTGCCTCGACTTACAACATGATCGGTCAAGAAAAAGTCGAAAGTTGGGATCAAGCCAATGAAGGCATTATGTCTGTTTTTAAAACTCAAGATATTGTGCGAAATGCTATGACGATTTCCATTCTAATCGTCGCTGGTTTTGGAATTTATAATATCTTAAGTCTTGCGGTCACTCATAAGCGAAGAGAAATTGCCATTCTAAGGTCCATTGGATTTGAACCCCAAGATATTACCAATTTATTTTTAATCCAAGGATTGATGCTTGGGTTTGTCGGGGGAGCCGTCGGTCTTATTTTAGGTTTGCTAGCTACCTACGGTATGTCCACAATAGAGGTCTCCGCGGATCGAGGTCTAGGAGGAAATCGAATGATGGTTTCCTACGATCAACTTATTTATGTAAAAGCATTTTTCCTTGCACTCATGTCTTCTGCTTTCGCTAGTTTTTTTCCTGCCAGATCAGCTGGAAAAATGGAACCCATTGATATTATTCGGGGAGAAAATTCCTGATGTCGATTATCATGAAACAAATTAATAAAAGTTTTGGTGAACCCCCAGTGAATGTTTTAAAAAATATTTCTGGCACTATTCAAGACGGTGAGATGGTGTCTATTGTTGGAAGATCAGGATCTGGGAAAAGTACGCTTCTTTATATTATAAGCAGTCTCGATCAACCGAGTTCAGGTGAAGTCATAGTGGATGATGTTTCGATTTCAAAAATTGATCAAAAAGAATTACACAGGTTCCGCAATCAAAAAATGGGATTTGTATTTCAATTCCATCATTTACTACCGGAATTGACAGCTCTTGAAAACGTCATGATGCCCACACTTAAATGCCCTTATGATAAAAATAGAAAAATTTTTGCTCATGAGCTACTAAATGAATTTGGTATTTTAGACAAAGCAGATCGTTTGCCAAGCCAGCTGTCAGGGGGTGAACAACAGCGAGTCGCCATCGCACGTGCCCTTGTTATGAAACCAAAATTTCTTTTCGCTGATGAGCCAACAGGTAATTTAGACTCTGCTAACGGACAGCTTGTTATGAATTTATTTCTTCGTATTAATAAAGAACGGGCGACCACCATTATTTATGTCACCCATGATTCATTGTTTGCACAAATGGCCTCCAGACAAATTCATCTGGTTGATGGAAAAATTGTGTCCAAAGATTAAGTTTCGACTTCCTTTGTTACTCACAATGTCAGAAATGGTAACGTGGTAAAAGTAAGAATAAGCCGTTGACAGCACCCATCTGAATTGGGAGCCTTTTTCCATGAAAACACTTGTTCTTGCCATCATCACATCTTTGTTAGCCGGATGCTCTGTTTCAGATTCATCTAAAAGCCAAAAGTTTAGAATTTCCCATGATGTTTATGTGGAAAATCTTTCACCTAACGACTCTGATCAGTTTTCTAGTTTTGAAAAAACCCCCTATTCCACATGTGAACAGCATCTGCAAAAAATCACCTGTATTTCAGAAACGGATCAACTTGGTTTTGATTCTAAGTGCTCATCAAAAAACGTGACACCTGCGATGTTAGAATCCTTAAATCTAGTTTATTTAGAACTACCAGATTTTCATAAAAAAGTTTTTTGTCATCTGAACCGTATTCAAATTCATCCTAAAATTTATAGTATTGGCTACGTCTCTGTTATTATCGGTCCTGATGGTGATTATAGCGGTGGCATGATGGGACTTAAAATCGAAATGTTAGAGGCAGATAACAATAACCAGTCCATGAGTTGGAAAGAGCAGCTCAATTTTGGTCTCACAGATTTAAACGATCCCAAGCGACAGCCCACACCTCAGGGACCTTTTGTTGAAGAGATTGTCTCTTCTACAAGACCCAAGCTGTTTGCAGTTGTTGTTCATGAGATGAATCATTTGATTGATATCTTTAATGATGTGAATCGTTCATTTGATTCGTGTGATCCAATCGAAGGCCAAGAATTTTTAGCACGTTGCCAATATACAGCTGATTCTTTTCCGACTTTATCTTGGGGAGATGAAACTCAAATCTTTACTGATATGCCCCCAGAAGATTATCAGTTTTCTTATCCAGCACCAATTTGGGTCGACAAATACCCGTTGTTGTCGAGGCTTTGCTACTATTGGTGTGATGGCAAAGTCATTTCACCCTCTTTAATTTCACAAACTTATCAACAGCTTTATGAAAGTCCATTTTTAACGGGTTACTCGACATCATCAGAGATGGAAGACTTCGCCGAGTCCGCCATGATTTGGGTTTTATCACAATCAGATCGCCCAATGAATTATGTGTTAACGGATGGTAACAAGCGAGTGATTTATGAAACCGATGTACATGTGCAAAACAAAGTGGTGCAAGCCAAATTGAATTGGCTTAAAAACTTTTTTAATCGTAATAATTTGAAGTATAAATTTTAAATTCATAGTCAAAGGCTAGAAGGTGCATTTATGAGCAATGAAAAAGTTGAGTCAGTCATGGAAAAAGTTATTTTTGCCAGTCGTTGGTTTCAGGCTCCTCTATACTTAGGTCTTATCGTAGCTGGTGTCCTTTACGCTTACAAATTTATCGTTGAGCTTTGGCATTTAGTCATCACAGTCAATGAAATCACTGAAGAGCTACTGATGCTTGGTGTTCTGACCTTGGTTGATATCACCATGGTGGCTAATCTTTTAATTATGGTCATCATCGGAGGTTACGCCACTTTTGTTAGCCGTATTAATTTAGACGGTCACCCCGACAAACCCGATTGGCTGGATAAAGTAGATGCAGGAACTTTAAAAGTTAAACTTGCTACAGCTCTGGTGGGAATTTCAGGAATTCATTTATTGAAGGCTTTTATAAATATCAAAGAAAAGTCCAATGATCAGGTCATGTGGCAAGTGATTATACATGTGGTGTTTCTTTTAAGCTCTGTCATGCTGGCTTACACTGAAAATTTGATGAAGAAAAAATAATCACACACGAAATGAATTAAGAATGATCTGACTTAATTCGCGGAAAGCAGAAACTCGCTGACGATCTTTATGCCAGATTAAGGCAAGCTTGACTGACATAAGAATTTCGGACTGAGGCAAAAGACCATTCTTTTCCGCCAAAGAACTGGGAAGTAATCCACAGGCTTGGCCGGCTTTAACGAGGCTTATAATGGTTTCGTAATCATGAATAGCAACAAGCTGATAGGATTTTAGTTTTTTTATTAAGCTTTGGCCCTTAAACATTTCTGGATTTGTAATAAAGGATCTTGTTTTTTTGATTTTTTACAGCCCAGACTCGGACATGATCGTCACGTAAGATTTTAACAATCAGATCCGCATTTTTTACAGGATTTATGACAAAGCCCATGTCTAATTGAAGTTCTGCCACCAGGCGGGTGACCTCAAGAGATGTGGAAAAATGTGTTTTTATTTCCATATCTGGGTATTGATTCAAAAGTGGAGTCATAAAATATCCAAAATACAAAGCAGAGATGGAAGGATGAGATCCAATTTTTAAGGATCTCATGATCTGCAAGTGATCAAAACTATTTTGGTTATAGTTTTGTTGCCAAAATTGAAAGGTATTTTTCAAAGAATCAAAAATGACCTGACCATTCGCTGTCAGCTGGACACCTTTTTGAGACCTCGTGAATAATTTTTGATTGAGCTCGCCTTCGAGTTTCATGATTATTTTAGAGAGTCCTGCTTGTTGAAGACCTAATATTTGCGAGGCTTTCAGAATACTTCCGTTTTCTGCTGTCACAAAAAAACTTAAAAACTCTTTCCTGAACGGACTCTGATTAATATTCTTCATTGGAATACTTAATATTCTAAAATTGAGTTATTGTAAACACAGAAGCTTGGATATTATAAATGAGTGAAAAGAAAAGCTTTAAGCCTCTTTATAATCATGTTGGTGTTTTCTGGATGTAATTATCGATTTTTTGATGATGTGGTGTTGCCGGATCTCGAGACGGCTTCCGACGGCAGTCTAGTTTCTAAAGTTGAACCCACTTTTATTTCTATTCAAGAAAATGTATTGATTCCTAAGTGCATCAGCTGCCATTCACCGGGTGGATCAGCAGAGCTTGTGCCATTAGAAACCTATGAAGATCTTCTTAACTCTGATTTTTTTATAAGTGTCATTCCGGGAGATCCATTTAACAGTCCACTTTACAAAGTTATTCAGCCTGATGCTAGGCGAAGAATGCCCCCTCGTTCAAGTGGAGTGCCTGCAGTGACCCTTGAGGAAGCGGATTCAATTCGCTTGTGGATCGAAGCTGGGGCTGGTCGGTAATCCTATTTAACAATCACTTTAAATAAATCTAAATTAAAGCAAGCCACTGTTTCACCTTGACTGGCCTTAACAGTTTTCAAAAATTCTTGGATAACACTCACCATTCGTTCTCTGATGACTGCAAAGTCTTTTTCTGAAACTGAAAACGGGGCTGTGTAAATCAGTTCTTGGTCAGTGACATGATCCAATTTTTGTAGAGCTTTAATTCTCCAGTTGGCATGGTGTCGATTCAGAAAAGGTGAGCCTTTTCCTAAATGGGTGTACTGAGTGCCAATTTCAAAGCGGGCTCCATTTTGTTTTACAAAGCCACTTTCACGAAGAAATTCAATCGCACTTAGAACTTGAGGCCTAGGCACTTGAAGAAGACCTGAAATTTCATCAATGGTCAGTCCTTCATCAATTGAGCAACACAAGCGAATGGCTGAATATATCCAGGAGGAATAAAATATGGCACTTTCTTGCTCGGTCAATTTTCTTTCGACTTCGATTCTTTCTGATAGTTTCAATGCTTTTGTACTTATGTCTTTAATTTTAGTTTGATAATACTTTTTGAGATTTTGAGTTCCTGCTCTTTCTAAGCGAAGTAGTTCTAGAAAATAATCTTTTTCTAAGGAACCAAGTCCGATGAAATCAGTTAACTCAAGAGCTTGCTCTTCGGTGAAGTCGCGCTTACCAATCATCACCTGACTGACCAGAGTGCTGTGAACTTTGAGATGTTCAGCCCAGGCCTTTAAAACTCCATGGGATTTAGGTAGTTCTTTGAGATAGTTTTTTAAAAAAGAGCGATAGTTTGAAAAAAAGAAGATAGATTTTTTATCATTCATTTCAATAGTTTATCATAAAAAATGACAAATTTGCCAATTTTATAGTTGATAATAGATATTTTAAATCTGGAAGCTGTTTTTGCGCCGAGTTATCTTGGCCACGTTCTTGAAATAGAATTAAGGAGTATGAAAATGAAATGTTTAAATCGCTTCAGTCAATTAATAGGTGTCGTGCTTTTGACAGCATTGGTACCAGTTTTGTCATTGTCTCAAAATAAAACAACAAAATCACAGACTATAAATTCACCCAAACCTTTGAAGCCTAATAAGCCTTTCGATCTTAAATTAGATATTAAAAACTATCCGTTACAACCTTTAACAGATGAACAAAAATTTGAACTTCAGCGAAAATACTTTCGCGGTGGAACAGGTGTGGATGGTGGTGGTGGAAGTGACATCGTGGCTGAATTTGTCATTCAAGCCCACGGATTATTAAACCGCTTAGAAGTCACCTATCCTAAAAATACTGAAATTTCTGTACTTAAAAAGTTATTGTCAGGCAGTGGACTTCGAATTCTGCCAGTTGAAAAGTTGATTGATATCGTCACTGGCCATCCCATTCCTCACCAAGAAGGTCTTATTGCCTTTGGATTGCCGGGTCTTGTGCAGCTTAAAACTCAAGACTGGGAAGAGGCCTTTCGGACGAATAAAAACATGGATCATCATATTTTTCATGAGCTCTGCCGGGCAGCAGCACCTGATTGTAATGATGAAGCCTACCGCATTTCCATTATCCAATTAAGTTTAGCTCCGACAAGTTATGCACCAAGGAATCAGAATGTAGAGGTGGCAGAAACACCTGAGCTGTTGATGAAAGTAAGTATAGAAAAAGCTGACAGTAGCGGAATTAAAAAAGCATTAGCCATGGGTTTTAAAATTAATAACGTGCTTTATATCGGATCGGGCCCAAGTTATCGCTCCTATGAGATGTTAAATCCTTTGGCTTATGCGGCTATGCTTGGAAATAATAAAAGCTTAGAAATTCTTTTAAAATCTGGTGCAGATATTAATTTCATCGATGATTTTTCGCAGACCGCTTTGCACCGAGCGGCAGTTTTTAACCGAGTCAGTTCCATCAGATACCTGGTTTCTAAAGGTGCTGATATGGAAATTGCTGGGCGAATTTATATTCCTAACCAAGGCGGTTGGAAGCGAACACCACCAGGAACACCGAACCAGCCCACACCACTGTTGGCGACAGTTCGATCATCTGCATATGAAGCGGCTCAAACATTAATCGAATTAGGTGCAAAACTTGATTATGCTAATTTTTCGAATCAGCATAGGGCTGATCAAATCGACAGTCCATTGGGTCATGCTGTTAATCAGGAAAATTTAGCATTTGTCCGCTTATTTTTAGCAAGCGGAGCAAGAAAAAATCAAAGGTTTTGGGGTTGCTGGAATCCTCTGACTTGCGCTGCTCATTTAGCGAATTTCCCAATTGCTTTAGAATTATTGAATCAAGAAGCTAATCCCAATGAAGTGATCATTGATCAGTGGGGTACGAATGGGCCATTAATGAATGCCAAAACACTTCCCATGGTGAAGTTGCTTTTATCTAAAGGTGCAAGGGCAGAATACATATCACCTTCAGGGATAACGGCTTTGCACGGCCATGCACGAATTGGTGATATTGAAATTCTTGGAGAACTGATTAAAGCTGGAGCACCTTTAAACCAAGTGAAGGATCAAAGTCTTGATCATCCGCCGCAAACAGCTTTGGATGTTGTGGAACTTCATTTGAAAGACAGACCCCAAAACAAAGAGGCTTTTAATTTCTTAAGAGCACTTGGGGCCAAAAGAGCTAAAGAATTAAAATAAAATAAAAGTAAAAATATTAAAAAGTAACATAAACAAACATTTGGGGGAACAAATGAAAAAACTTATGCTTTTCAGTGTATCAACTTTAATACTCACGGCTTGCAGTGGAGGATCATCAGGAAATAGGAACACAGGAGATGTAAAAAATCCTGAAATTCAAAAACCTGCTTTGAAAGTTACAAAAGAAATTGAGACCTGCTCTTTTGAGGGGACAGATTTTCTTAAAGATAACGACGGTGATAGCTACTATATGTTTTCACGATCTTCACATCAAGTGGTAAGAAAAGTGAGTTATTATGAAAATAACGTAAAAAGGCAAATCACTGATTCGCAAACTCAAAGATCCACCTGTTTCTCCTATCAGGATCATTGCAACCAAACTTGGTCATCTGATAAATTGAAAATGAGTTCAGATGTGATTGTAAGATCAACAAATCAAGCTAACGGAATCAGGCAAGAATTCACTGAAGGGGCAATGACCATCACCCTTATTGAAACAACAGATCAAGATCAGTCAGAGCTGAATCAGCCTGAAAATCGTAGTGTTTTGAGCACTACCTTAGAGAGAGTAAAGGGTAATAAAAGATTTCTGATTCAAGATACAACAAATGGATTTACCATTAATTATAACGAAAATCTTGTGACAGAATTAGCAGAATCAGAAACTTCTCGGATAGAGAATTTAATTTTATTAAAGCCTATTCAATTTTCTGATGAGGATGGAACAACGACCATACTTAAGTGGAGTGGTGGTTGCACAACTCAAATCCAGCCCTTTTTTGAAACCCTATCAAAAGATTAGACACTTGAAGGGTGTGAAACCAAACTGATTTCATTATGAATGGTCCTCAGGTTGCAACTTAACAGTCAACACTCGAGGACCCTATGAAATTGAATCCATTTCTTATAGCCTTTATCGCTTTAGCTGGAACTGCACTGGCAAGCACCACTTGCAAAGAAACTGTGAAAAGCAAAAAATTTCCCATGGATTCTTATTCGGCAGTGGAAACTTTGGGTCTGCAAGCTTTAAGAGATTCGAGTTCAGCTAGCACAAAAAAATGGGTGGCCGAGCAAAATCAAGCGACTTTAAAGTCGTTAGGAATTAATGAAGCGGGTCGAAATTTATCATTGTTAAAAAAGCTTCAAGACCGCTTGGCTTCGAGAAGTCCCAGTAACCCAGCACCTGTTGTTGAAACAGCCTTTGGTGAGTTGTTAACCAAAGGTGGTAGCCTAATCTTAAAAGCAGCTGACGGAGCCGAAAAAACACTAGTTTCATCTGTTGTTCATAATGCAAAAGAAAAGTCTGTGGTGGCAGAGTTTAAAGTGAGTCCTGATGGAAATTTAGTGGCAGCTTCACTTGTTAGAAATGGAAATGATCAAAACTTTTGGTCGGTTTATAATTTATCTTCCGGTGAAAAAGTAGCAGGCCCTTTTGAAGTTAGACTTAATGATTTTAGTTTTAGTCATGACTCAGCTTCGGTGTTTTATACAAGATGGCCATCATTGGCCGATGCCAACGCTGGTGTTTTATATGCCAATAATTATAAAGTAGATCTTGTAACTTTAAAGCAAAACATCATTTTTGTTCCACCAGCCAAAGATGCCAGAGAAATTTATTCCATGGAAACATTTGTAGCTTCTGATGGTAAGCCTATGTTTTTGGCTTCGCGGACTCAAGGGGCTGCGGAAATTCCATTGTCCTTTCATTTGGGATCCATAGGCACTGCTGATCCATCGTTGGGTGAATTTCAAGTGGGCCATTACAAATGGAAAACACTTGTGATATCAAAGCGAGATAGATTAGGAAAAGTTTTAGGCATAAGAAATGGTGAGGTGTTAATCAGAACCTCAGAGTTTGCCAACTTTTTTGAAATTGAGGCCTTAAATCCTTTAACGGGTCAAAAACGAAAAGTTGTAAAAGAAATTAAGGGTTCAGTGCTACTGAATTCACAGCTTATTAATGACAGACTTTATAATCAGTATTTGAATTCAGAAACCCATGAGAACTTTTTGACTGTGGTGGATATTAAAGGTGCTTTGCTGGCTCGTTTTGACTTTAATGAGTTTAAGATTCCAAAAACAGGAACTTTTTCACCCATGGTAGGAACTCATCAAAGTGAAAATCTTTATTTCGTTTATCATGACACCTTACTTCCCCACGTGACATTTAAGCTTAACAAAAAATCTTTAGATTTATCAATGACAGCTTCTAAGCCCGTGGATTTTGCAAGTCACAAAGTGAGCTACAAACTTATCAATGCGAAAAGCTTAGATGGAACCCTAGTACCTATGAAAGTGTATCAAAGGCTTGATCAGGCAAAACCTCGTTTTGTATATTATTTTTATTATGGCTTTATCGGCACTGTTCAACAGCCCCAGTGGAATAAAAAGTTTCAGCATATGCTGGACCTAGGAGGAGCCGTTGTCATTGTAAGTCCCAGAGGTGGAGGACTCAAAGGGCGTGACTGGCAGCTGGCAGGAAAAGAAAGTGAAACGGCAAGAATTGACGACGTTATTGCTGGCGGAAGGAGCGTAAAAGAGCTATTTCCTGAAGCGCCCATTATGGCTTCCGGAAGATCTTTTGGTGGACTTTTGACGGCTCAATTGATGATTCGAGCTTCAAAGCTTAATTTGTTTGATGCTTATAGTTCTACCGTTCCAGTGACTGATCTGAATGAATTTTTATCCCGAGAACTGTTTGGTCGAATGGCTGGAGATGATTTTGATATTCCAAGAAATCAAAAGGGCTCGATCCAAGACTCACCAGAATTTAGAGAAAAAATGCGAAGACTAAGCCCACTGGCTCAGCTGGATCAATTGGCAGAAATAGATTTGAAGCCAATTTTGATTTCTTCAGGCAGCAATGATGACCGGGTGGGGGAAGCCCAAGCTCGGTTCTTGACTGAAGCCATGCAGAAAAAGTTTGCAGACTCTAAACATAAGATTCTTCTTTATGAAGATCCTTATACGGGACACTCTTCAAGGTCTGAGGATTTACGGGAAGCTCTTTTTGTCATAGAAACTTTTCGTATTCAAGAGAGCGAAATTCAGTTCCTTTTTTGAACCCCAATAGGTAAGAGTGGGACAACAAAGAAACTGAACTCTGACTTATATCATTTAGTCCTGGATTAACAATTGCAGCTTGTGTTGATCAGTTGAAATTATTCGACCCTTTAAAGGGGAAAAAAAGTGGCTGATTCCAACCAAAGCTCAAAAAACAAACAAGAAGACAAAGAAAAAGACACAGAGAAAAAATCAGGAAAGAAATCTTCAAGTCAGGCAAATAAAAACGGTAAGTCTGCAAAAGCCGACCGAAAGTAGACGATACAATCGAGGCAAAGAGTTATTTTAGTTGTCTCGATTGTTTTCTTTGTTTCACCTTGATATCGTCAGTCAATGAATGAAATAAAATTATTTTTTCAGTCTCAATCTAAAAAAATAAAACTCAATCGTAGTGAAAAAGTCTATAGCCAGGGTGAAACCCCTCAGGGACTTTATTTTGTAAACTCAGGACTAATTGGCTTCACTATAATCAGTGCCCAATCAGGTAAGGAACATCTTTTGAGGTTTTTCAGCCAGGATCAATTTTTTGGTCATAGATCCCTGTTTTCAAAAGAAACCTATCATGGCAATGCAGTGGCTCTAGAGCCCACCACTCTTCTATTTGTGCCCTATAAAGCTGTGATTGAAGAAATTGAAAAAAACAAAACTCTTCTGCAAGAAGTTGTTTTAGTTTTAGCACAAGAGCTCAGGCGCAGTGAAACTCAACATGTTATGATACTAGAAAATGAAATCCTTGTTCGTGTGGCCCAGTCATTGGTATACCTTAAAGATTTACACCCCGAACACAATTGGACGCGTCAGGAAATAGCCAATTTTTGTGCCAGCACCACTTCGACTGTGATTAAAGCTCTTGCAGTTCTTGAGACGATGAAGCTGATTCGTCAAGAAGGTCGTTCCATCTCAATTTTAGATAAAAAAGGCCTTATTGCGCTGCAGGACCAAGCTTAAAAAAGGTGTTAATTATGTGCTAGCACATCATGATTCAAGCCAATTGGGTGTAAAAATTGAGACTGAATCAAGAGGAGTCCATTATGAACAAAGACATTATTTTTCATCAACTTTTTGAGGCTGAGTCATCTACTTATACTTATCTGATCGCTGATATTAAATCCAAGGAAGCGGCCATTATCGATCCTGTTTTAGAAACAGTGGATCGGGATATAAAATTAATTGAAGAATTAGGACTCAAGCTTATCTACGCTCTTGATACACACATTCATGCTGACCATATCACAGGTGCCGGTGAACTTCGTAAGCGGCTTGGAATTAAAACGGCTGTCAGTGCCGAAGCTGAAGTTCCTTGTGTGGACATCCCTTTAGAAGATGGGCAAGTTTTACGACTTGGTGACAAAAAAATTCAAGTGATGGCAACACCTGGGCATACAAACACTTGTTTGACCTATGCATTTGAGGGAATGATTTTTACGGGTGATGCTTTACTGATTCGGGGTTGTGGTCGAACCGATTTTCAACAGGGTGATTCGGCCAAGCTTTACAGCAGCGTTCATGACAAACTTTTCAAACTTCCAGACGAAACTCTTGTTTACCCAGGACATGACTACCGAGGGCAGACTTCATCTACGATCGGTACTGAGAAAAAATTCAATGCCAGACTCAATCAGAAAGTAACTTTAGATGAATTTAAAAAAATCATGTCAGAATTAAAACTGGCCAATCCTAAAAAAATTCACGAAGCTGTACCTGCCAATTTGGCATGTGGAAAACCAAAAGATGCAAGAACTTTACACCCCCAAACTGTCGACGGAGTGCCAGAAATCTCTGTGGAAGATTTGCTGAATCACTTAGATGAGGCAAGAAATAAAAAGATTCGCTTGATCGATGTGCGCAGACCCGAGGAGTACGTTGGCGAGCTGGGGCACATTCAAGGTGCAGAACTTATAACGTTAGGCCCAGAGCTTACATCATTTTTAGAAAAGGGAGACCGAGCAGAAGAAATCGTCTTTGTTTGCAGAAGCGGGGGAAGATCGGGATCCGCCACCGCTGAAAGCATTCAATTAGGTTATAAATTTACTATTAATATGTCTGGTGGAATGATTCGCTGGAATGAAAAAAATCAACCCGTGGTAAGAGGTTAAAATTATGAATCAGGACTGGATCAACGCATTGTTAGGTGGAGTTCTAATAGGAATTTCTGTTTCTTTGATGCTCTTTTTAAATGGTCGCGTGACAGGCATCAGCGGTATTATCAATGGTGCAATAAGTTCTGTAAAAGGGGACACCTTATGGCGAGTCTTATTTATTATAGGCCTTCTTTTAGGTGGGCTTGTCGTGGGTCAGCTCAATCCTCAGGTGTTTGAAAATACAACGACAAGTTCTGTTGGAAAAACTGTCATTGCAGGATTGTTAGTTGGTTTTGGTACAATTCTAGGAAGTGGCTGCACCAGTGGTCACGGAGTCTGTGGTATCAGTCGATTGTCACCGAGGTCTTTGGTGGCCACTCTTGTATTTATGGCGGCAGGCATTGCAGCTGTTTTTGTTTTCAAAAAATTAGGAGTCTACTAAATGAAAAATTCACTTTCAGCATTAGCAGTAGGATTTCTTTTTGCCATCGGTCTTGCAATTTCGGGGATGACTCAACCACAAAAGGTCATTGGTTTTTTAGACCTTTTTGGTCAGTGGGACCCTTCTTTGATGTTTGTTATGATAGGTGCCATTCTTGTGCATTTTGTAACCTACAAATTAATAAGAAAAAAAAGCTCTCCATTATTTGATCGTCAATGGCATGTCCCTTCAAAAAAAGACATCACACCTGCATTGGTTATAGGATCATTTATTTTTGGAGTGGGATGGGCCCTGGGGGGATTTTGTCCAGGACCCGCGGTGACTTCACTGGCAAGCTTTGATTCAACACCTTTCATCTTTGTTATTAGTATGTTGATGGGAATGGGAATTTTTAATCTTATTGATAAAAAAATGAAAATTCAAAAGTAGGTGAAGTATGGAAATGCTAGGTTATTTCGCTGCTATTTTAATGGGACTCAGTTTGGGTTTAATTGGTGGTGGTGGATCTATTTTAACAGTTCCTATTTTAGTCTATCTATTTAGTACAAATCCCATTTTAGCGACTTCTTATTCATTATTTATTGTTGGATCTACGGCCTTAGTAGGAGGTTTTTTTTATTTAAAAAAAGGGGAAGTGGATCTTAAGACAGGTATTATTTTCGGAATTCCTAGTTTTATCGGAGTCTATTTAACTAGGGCTTACTTAGTTCCAAGTTTGCCTGACCCTGCGTTGAACGTAGGAAATTTAGTTGTTTCAAAACCACTTCTTATTATGTTGGTGTTTGCGATTTTAATGCTAGCTGCGTCTATTTCCATGATTAAAAACAAAAAAGCACAGGTTGAAAACCTTAAATTAAATCCACATTTAAAATTGATACTGATTGGAGTTGAAGGACTTGTTATAGGTGGTGTCACTGGTTTTGTTGGCGCAGGGGGCGGATTTTTAATTATTCCAGCTTTAGTTTTACTCGTTGGCATGTCAATGAGGATAGCTGTAGGCACCTCACTATTTATTATAGCAGCTAAATCTTTAATTGGTTTTTCCGGAGATCTTGATCAAAAAATAGAGATTGATTGGTCTTTAATTTTGACAATAACGGGAATTGCAGTGATTGGTTTGTTTGTGGGTATATATTTATCCAGATTTATTTCCGAACAAAAACTTAAAAAAGGCTTTGGGTATTTTGTTTTAATCCTGGGTTCTTTCATTTTGTTTGATCAATTAAGTCAACTTTAGTTGAACCCATCAAAATCGAATTAAAGTTAAACGAATTTTTTAAAATGAGTGTTTCATTTTGCGACATACCCAAAAAATGGATCTAATTATGATATTCAGATAGCCGATAAGATCCAAGTCAAACTTGTTTATGCTAACCTGTAGTAGGGGACTTGGATGGGGTTTAATTTTCGCTCATTACTTATATTATCGCTTGGTTTTGTGACTCTCTTCACATTTCAGAACTGCAGTCCTGGTGGCTTCAAAGTTGATGATACGACTTTAGATCTGGCCTCCTTAAGCGAGGTAGCGGGGACGACTCCAGTTGTAACTGATAATACGCGTTTTAGTGCAGCCAAAGCTGTTCTTGCCAATCGCTGTAACAGTTGCCACACCGGCCAATCGGGAGCGGTCAATCTGAATTTCAACACCGAGACTGAATATATTGGTGCAGGTCTGATCAATGCCGGAGTTATTGCCACATCAAAACTTATTTATAGATTGCACAATTATCCAGTTAAAGATGGGGCTCAGAATATGCCACCATCAGGACCACTGCAGCCCAGTGAGTACGCAGCTTTGGCTGATTGGGTGGCTAACATCCCCACTCAGGTGATGGCTTGTAATTCAGAGACTCAATTGCTGGCACCACAAATTAAGCGCTTAACGCAAATCCAATTTAGAAATTCAATCACCAGTGTTTTTGGTTCTATTTTTCCAGAGAGTTCTTTTCCTGTTTTCGGTGATGCCAATCCACAAATTGGTTTAGCCAATGACCCAGATATTTTAAGAATTAATGAAGTGAATATTCAAGCCCTTTACACTTCTACAAAATTACTAACGACTGCCATTTTAAATCAAAATGCGAATGTCAGAAATTGTGTCTCATCTGCTAGTAATGCTTGCTACCAAACTTTGGCACAGGATTTTGGTCTTAGACTTTGGCGAAGACCTTTAACAACAACAGAGGTGACAGACATTTTATCGGGTCAACCTTCGATCACTGCCAGTGGTGGAACTCGGGCGCAGGTGGTTGATCATATACTAACAAGTTTGATCATGTCGCCTAATCATATGTTCCGCACGGAAATTGGTGCTGTTCCCATCGGAAATTTAGCAACTTTTAATTTAACTCATTATGAAATTGCATCTTTGCTTTCATTCACAGTTTGGGACGGGCCACCAGATAATGTACTTCTGGATTTAGCTGCGAATAACCAGCTACAAAATCCCACTGTGCTTCGAGCACAAGTGGATAGAATGGTACAAGACTCTCGGTTTCAAAGAAAAATGACCAATTTTATTGTGGATCTTTTAAAATTAGAAAGTGTCCGAACTGTTTTTAAGGATTCTTCTTTTAATTTAACAACCGCTGATAGACAGGCGTTATTGACAAGTGCCACTAATACTTTAGATGGTTTATTTGCCACTCCCAATGCTTCTCTATTGTCGCCCTTTATAACTCAAAGTTTTCATGTGAACAGCCAATCGGCCCGGTTTTTTAATTTAAGTCCTAATAATTTTGGCACCAACATGACTTTGCAAAATATGAATCCCAATCAGCGCTATGGAATGCTATCTCATCCTGCTTTTTTAACGACTATGTCAGGAGAGTTAGGTTCGGGAATTGTTAAGCGCGGTGTGTTTGCGCTGGAACAATTGCTATGCAACCACTTGGGAGCTCCACCAGATAATACGGGTTCTGTTGAAGTACCTGCCACTGTGAACCCTGCTATAACGAGTACCCGTGAACTATTACGCATTAGTCATAGTGGACAAATGTCCTGCGTGGGTTGTCATAGCAAAATTGACCCTGCTGGATTTGGTTTTGAAAACTTTGATGCCATCGGATTATTTAGAACCACAGAAAAACAAAATGTAGCCATTGATGCATCTGGAACTTTAACGGGTGCAACGGATCAGCCTTTAGTTTTTACTAACAGCGTGACCTATTTGCAGGCCATTGCACAATCTTCAAATTTTAGAAGTTGTATGACAAAAAAGTATTTCAAATATGCCTCTGGGCAGTCCCCAGAAACAACAAATGGTCAGTGTGAGCTAAGAAACTTTGAAGTGGGTCTATCGCAAAAACCAGACAATACGGCTTCATTTGTACAAAGTTTAGTGGAATTACGAAGTTTTATTATGCGTCGGCCTGCAAATCAGTAATTGTAGATAATTGGAGACTCAATATGGCAAAAATTAATCCGAATCTAAGTCGAAGAGACTTTATCAAACAGCTGGGACTTGCGGCTGGCGTGGCTTTGCCTTTTTTACGCTCTTCTGTCGCCATGGGGCAAACAACAACAGCCCCGTTAAGAGTTTTGTTTGTAGCTTTACAGCACGGTTGGGGTTCGGACCGAGATGTTGCCAGGTTCACAGGTTCAACAACCAACTTTGTTTCACCTAATCCATTCAGTGCTTTTGATGCTATTAAAAATCAATGTCAGTTTATTGATGGATTGCGAACTGGATTTTGGGGTAATGCCCATGACGTATCTTACTCGGATATATTAACTAGTAGTGTACGTTACGAAGCTCCTACTAATCCAGCCCTTGGGGGGCCATTTCCTAATCCCACTTCACCTTCACTGGATTGGATGATTGCCAATCATCATAACAAAAATGTTTTAAGACTCAGTCATGGATACCAGTCTTTTGGAGCGGCCTATCACCCGCTTAGTTTTGATAGTAGCCTTAGAAGTTTGCCATTTTTTACTAATGCGCGTGAAGCTTACCTAGAAGTGATCGATCCTCTACGGCAGCAAAATCAAACAGATCCCACTTTATTGAGTCGTAATAATGCTCTGCTATCGATGTTAGGTCGTGATACGAATCGATTGCTTGCCAGATTGTCGGGCCAAGAGCGAGCTAAAATGGAATCCTACTTAGCTTCGTTAAATGCTTTGGGAAATAGAATCAATGCCACAGGCACTGCCACTGGAAATATTCAACTGCCAAATTTGCCAGGCATGACTTTGAGTTATAATGATCAAATGGATCAATATTTAGAAATGATTCGCATCGCTTTCACTTTGGACACCCACCGGGTGGCTGTTTTAGGTTTAGGAAATCATTTAGAAACGTGGCCTTGGTTTGACCCCGTGACAAACATGAATCGCAATGGAAATATTTTTGGCAATAACTTTCACCACGAAATTGCCCATTACGATAAACTACCTGGCTACTTACCTGAGCCCACATCGCGCGCCGCCTATGAAGGATGGGTCCGTTGGTACGCAGGTAAAATTGTGGGACTTGTGAATACATTAACAGCTATTAACGATGTGGACGGTCGCCCTTTAATTGATAATACGCTTATTGTACTAACCGGTGAGGTTGGAAACGGTCGCCATGACCGTGGAAACATCGTGCACACAATTATTGGTGGTGGAAGCAGGACTCGCCGTGGAAGATGGGTCAACGTGCCTACTTTTGAACCTCGCAATCGCCAAGGCTATTTTTGGGGCTCAAGGGCCCCAGACGGAACTCGCGTCGAGAGTGGGATTAATTATGGTGGTCCAGTTAGTCGCCATCACGTAGCAGATCTTTGGGTGTCTGTGGCTAGGCTTGCTGGGTTAAATATCAATTCTTTCGGAATCGACGTCTATAACGGAACACCGATCGAGTTATAATTAGCATTAATCGGTTTCAGCATTCAGGCTGTAACCAATACCTCGTTGTGTTTTGATGTAGGGTTCACCAAAACCCTCGTCAATTTTAGTTCTTAATTTTTTAATATAAACATCCACGATATTAGTCATGGGATCCTCGGTGGAGTCCCATACATTAGAGAGAATTCTTTCACGACTGAATACTTTTTTGGGGTTCGTGATAAGTAGCTCTAAAATCGCCATTTCCTTTGGAGTAAGGCTTATCAATTTTTCATTTCTACGAACCTCTAGGGTGTCCATATTTACAATCAGTTCTTTGTACTGAAAAATTTTTTGCTCTACTGATTTTTCAGTTCTTCGTGAAAGGGAAATTATTCGGGCCAGAAGTTCTTCAAATTCAAAGGGCTTTGACATATAATCATCTGCCCCCATTTTAAGCCCTGTTATTTTATCTGACACCTGGGAAAGAGCAGAAAGAATCAATACTCGGCAGTTCAATTTTCGGCTTCTAATTTCTTGCAAGACTTCCATTCCATCCATCAGTGGCAGCATGCGATCTAAGATGATAATATCTGGCTTTTCAAAATCTGCTATTTGCACTGCTATTTGGCCGTCCTCTGCAAGAATTGTTTGATAGCCTTCTGCTTTGAGACCTCTAACCAAAAAACTAGAAACTCGTGGGTTATCTTCAACAATTAGAATTTTCATGATTTGACTTTCAATGGAATACTAACTTGAACTTGAAAATGATTTGAATCAAGTGCAGTAGCAGTTAAAATTCCATAGTGAGATTTTACAATAGTTTGTGCTAAGTGAAGACCAATTCCAAGTCCATCAGGTCTTATAAGTCTTGCATGATGGCCTCTGTAGTAACGATCAAAAATATTTGAAAAATCAATTTTTTCAATGTGATCACATTCATTAGTGATCTGAATATTGAGTTTCTCATTGTCAGTGGCAACTTGAATACTGATCGGTTGCAGAACACGGTTGTAGCGAACAGAGTTGTCTAGTAAAATAACCATTAATTGAACGAACCTATCTTTATCAATTAGAAGCAAGTGCTCTTGGATCAAGTTTTGAATATTAAATGAAACCTGAGAAGAGGGATCTACAACTTCTAAAGCATCTTGTATTAAATTTTTAATTTCAAGGCTTGAAATTTCTGCTAATTGAATACGAAAAAAGTCACTATCTGTACGAGCTAATAAAAGCAGGTCTTCAATACGGTTAGATAATTGACGGCCGATGATTTGAATACTTTGTAATGATTGCTTATAGTCAATGGCTGATTTATCAGAACCTCTAAGAGTTACAGACGCTTCACCTAGTATGGCTGTAGCTGGAGTCTTCAATTCATGGGAAATGTTAGATAAAAAAATCTTTCTTTCAAACTCAGCATTTTTTAGTTTATCAACTGCATCTTTCAACTGTTGTGTTCTTTGTTCAACGGCTGCTTCAATGGTTGTTCTTTTTTTAATTTCATCCTGCCTGAACTTTTCAAGTTCAATGGCCATTTCATTAAATTTTTCGCTTAAAATGCCAAACTCATTATCTGGGTAATTGTCAATTCTGTGACTGATATTTCCCTTCGAGAACTCGATGGCAGCTTGCACTAAATTTTGGATGGGTTCTCGGATTGAGTTTTGCATTGTGGATGATAAAAATATCATCATAATCACAAGTAAAGCTGTTAGAAAATAAACGGAAGTATTGAAGTATTTGATATAATTTTTTGCTGTTGTTTCGGCTTCAGCAGCACGAAGTTTTTGAATTTCAATCGCATCATTAATTAATGTTTTTAAGTCATTACCATCAAGACTATCGAAGACTTGAATCATAAATTTCCAAGCTTGTCCTGGATCAACGAAGCGGTTCTTATCAATTTTATTAACTTCGTACTCGAGCTTGCGAATATTAATTTTTAAAGTTTCTACTCTTTTACTTTGCTGTGAAATAATAGCGAGCTCATTTTTTTGCTTAGCATTGAGTTTGTTATCTTGAATCAATAAGCCGTCCAAATTTGTAAGACTATTGTTCATTTTAAAGATCAGGTTATTTTTGGTATCTATTGAAGAGTCATTAGTGAGCAAATACTGTGCTAACCAAACTTTGAGTCTTTGTTTATTCCCACCTAAATCGATAAGTTCCGTCAAAATTCTATTTGAAACTCGCCCTTTTTCTATGTGGTAATCTGATTCTTTTGCTACCCACAACGTTAAAGCAGCTTGAATAATAGCTAAAAACGTCAAAATTGAGAATGCCCAACGAAGTTGCTTAGAAAAACTTTTAATTCTTTTTAAGAATAATTGTTGCATGCTTTTCATACTATTGAAGTGTGCCGTTGAGAGCAAGACTTTGGATGTCTAAAAGTGTAAGAGCCCCATAATTAGGGCTCTTACATATGATTTTAAGTTTGATTATTTTGCAGAGTAGGGAAGGGATGAGTGGTGAAGAACAATTTTGATTTTTCCGTCTGTATCTTTTTTATAGCCCCAAGTTTTATCAACTGTTGTAACTTGACCATCCTTATTTGTGATCATGACATTACCCATAGAGATAGCAAGGTCTCCATTAAGATACAAAGCTGAATTTTTGATTTCTGTTTTGCGCCAGCCTTTAAGGGCAAAGCCAGAGTCTTGAGGAAATTTGGAATTGTTTCCAACGAAGTAAGCCAATGCACCTTCGTAGGTTGTTCTAAAAGTCTGTGCACCAGACGTTAATGTTGGTTTAAACAAGACTGGTCCATCGTCGTAACCGTAGGCTGCATCTAAAACAGATTTTGCAGTTTCTGTGGCTTTTGCAATTCCTCCTTTTTCAAAATCTTGACTGATTTGAACCAAGGCTTTTCCCCAGGCCTGCTGAGCTGCCAGGACCTCTTCCTGAGTGATGCTGTTATTTTTAACAGCTGCCTTCTGAGCAAAAGCTGAAGTTGCGAAAAGTGTTGTTGAAAATGCTAGGGCTGTGATGAGTTTTAACATGTGAGTATCTCCTTTTAAATAATCATAGAAGATACTGGGTAAATAAATCCTGAGTAGACAATGAAGGTTTCATTAACTTTTGATTAACAAGCTGTAAAATGGCAAAAGAATTATAGATTTTCGAAGTATCTTAATATGAGATCTGTGTCCTCTTTTTTTAAAACTTGATTGGCAGGCATAGCCTTATGAAAGGGAGCCATGTCACCCAGTCGATATTTTATTTCTTGCAGTAAAGTTCCATTCTCGAAACCAGGCCTATGGAGTTCATTTTTTAATAAATTAGGTCTATCAAAGGAAATAATGGGGTCACCATTGCTTCCATCATGACAGCTCATGCAATTCGTTAACATTTTTTTTAAGCGAACAGATTCAGTGATTTCAATTTCATTTGATTTCTTTAGTTGATACTGGCTGATCAGTCGATCCATTTTAGCTGCAGAAAAAGAGCCTAACTGACTGCAGCTGAAATTGATATGTTCAGGAATAAATTCATTAATCGCTCTTAAGAAATGATTGGATGTTTGACTAGGAGATCCAAAGCGTTCTCTAAAGGCCAATCGACCACGGGTTTTGAAATCCATAGACCAATCGGTGGTGTCTATGTCAAAGGGTTCGAAGGTTAAATGAATCAATTGAGAAATGGGGCTATCGCTCTCTAAGTCTCCAAGGATCTCTGTAAATTTTTTATTTTTTTCTAACCATTTAAAAGCTGAATCCGAGACATTTAAATTTCCACACTTTATACTAGATAAAAAAGTTTCTTTAATATCGTTGTAAATGGGAAGCTGTTTTATTTCAGTTACCACACGCTTAGCGTTTAATTCAGATAAAAAGTTTGTTAAATCACCGGGTGTTCTGATCGAGTAACTACTAATTTCAGGATCCAGAAGATGCTTGTACCGAGGGTGCGAAGATTTATTATTAATAAAATTATTTAAAATAATTTCTTCATTCTTATCTTTTGCAAAGTTGCCATCAAGGCTGCCAATAGCTCCGGGCCAAGTGCTGTAGGGTTCCCAATTGGGTCTTGGATTTATATTGGTACGACTTGGTGATTGATGACATTTTAAACAAGCTGGTGGATTGGCAGCAGAAATTTGATAGCCTTGAGTTTTATCAAAACTAATTTCATGAAAGTTAAAGTTATTTGTTTTGTAATCAAAGTTAATAAGCTCGAGTTTATCAAAGCCCCTTTGTGAACGATGACCGTTAAATGTTAAAATGAAATCAGCCCGTGGAGTGAACATAATAATTCTTGGGTTTTCATCTGAAGCTTGTTGCAGACTTCGACTTTGATACATAATAACGTAATTGGCCCTGAGTTGTTGAGGTAAGACGGGTAGCAAATCTTCAACAGAGTTAATTGTTTCATTTTGAGATGCACTTTTCAGACTGTTTTTGAGGTCTGTAAGATCATAGCCCCAGTCAAGATCCACGGATGAGTAAGAGGAGCCTGAGTAAAAGCCCAGGTCGTGGGGACTGTTAGAATACCTGGCCAGTGCCGTAGATTGCACCAACAGAAGAAGTATAAGCCAATAAGTGAGTATTTGGTAAGACATACTCACGTTCATAGCAAGAACTTCGCCGAGACTATTAGTCCCATCAGATTTTTTATATCCTGAGACTTTCTGTCACAAGCTTTGAGTCAAATCGTATCAAATCAAGCCAGGCTATGCATGCGATATGCATGTGAAGACCCTTACTATGGATAGTGAATTTCAATATCTCGATCAAAATTCCTTTCGTGAAGTTTATTCTACAAAAGCGCAGCCTCTGGCCATGCGAATGTATATTGAGGGAATTAAATGCATCAAGTGCGTCAAAAAAATCGAGTCTCTTAAAAACTCTGTCACTGGCTTAGCCAATTTTAATTTTAATATGTCCACCCAAATTTTGGATATTCAACTGAGTCACTCAGGTATCAAGTACGCGGATGTGGCTGATGCTTTGACCGATCTGGGGTTTCGAGTGATTCCACTGCCAGCCTCTGATGGTTCTGATGTATTGATAGAAAATGAGAAGCAAGATGACTTGGTGAGAATCGGTGTGGCGGGGTTTTTAGCTGGAAACATAATGCTACTATCATTTGCTATTTATTTTGGCTTAGCAGGAAATTTAAAATTATTTTTTGAATGGTTACAGTTGGCTTTGTATTTACCTTTCGTAAGTTATGTGGCTTGGCCCTTTTATAAAGGCTTTCTATTAGGTTTAAAAACAAGAACTTTATCCATCGATGGCCCCATGGCTGTGGCTTCATTGTTGGGTTTTCTAGCGTCTGGTTACCATCTTTTTAAGGGTCAAGGATCTTTGTATTTTGATTCCTTAAGTGGATTTTTATTTTTAATTCTTGTGACTCGGTTTTTTCAAAAACAAGCCAGAGTTGCCTTTTTAAAATTTTTGAAACCTTCTGCATTAGTGGAAACTTTAAAGGCCAGGCTCATCAAAGGTCAAAAGTATGTCCAAACTGAGTGGGTCAGAACAGATGGTTTAAAAATTTCGGATGAAATCCAAGTCAGAGTGGGTGAATGGATTCCCACAGATGGAATTTTATTAAGTGCTGAAGCTTATGTGGATACTTCCATATTGAATGGTGAATCTCACTATAAGCGAATACTTGAGGGTCAAAAAGTGGAAGCGGGAAGTCGACTTATTTCCCAACAGGCTCATTTTTCTGTTAGAAATATTGGGATTCACACAAGTTTTGGAAAAATTCTTTCACAAATTAATACACAAAACTCAAATTCCTCTACTGAAACCTTAAAACTTTCGGATCAAGCTTCTCAAATTTTATTGTTAACAGTGCTTTCGATAGCTGTTGGTTTAGTGGCCCTTGGATTTATTTATCCTGAAGTGAATTATTTCGAAAGAGGTTTGGCCCTTATTATTTTGGCTTGTCCCTGTGCCATGGCTTTTGGAACTCCCCTTGCCATGTCACTTGTCATGAGAAGATCCCAGCAAGAAGGTTTGCTATTGAAATCCTTCGGTGCTTTAGAATCAGCAAAAAAGATAAAATCCATTTTTCTTGATAAAACAGGCACCATGACCAGTCAGCAGTGGCAAATCAATTCCTGGGCTAGTTTGATTCAAGACGATGAGGCAAAAAAAATAATTCTAGCACTAGAAAGTGTTTCAGATCATCCCGTGGCCAATGCCCTTCGCACCATTTGGTCAAACATAAAAATAAATGATTACAAAAGTTTTTCTGAAATGGAAGAAATTCCTATGTGTGGTGTCCGTGGACATTTTTTAGATCAAGAGTATTTTTTTGGTAGCACTCTACTTTTTGGTAAAAAATATTTTCACTTGCGCCGTAATGGAGTCGAGATTTGTCGCTTCCAATTGGACACTTACATTCGGCCCGAGGCCTTCTCAATGATTCAAAATTTAAAAAATCAAGGTTATCAAATTTTTCTTGTTTCAGGAGATAAGAAAAATGAAGTTTTAAGAGTAGGACAACAATTAGGAATATCCAGTCAAAATTGTTATTTCGAAATGTCAGCTCAGCAAAAAGCGGATCTTATAATACAAACACCCAATAGCATGATGGTGGGTGATGGCGCTAATGATTCACTGGCTCTTCGTCATGCGACGTTAGGAGTTGCAGTATCCGGTGGTGTTGATCTTGCTTTAAAGTCTGCAGACATTCTAATGCTTAAAAATGATCTTGGGTTAATTCAAAAAATATTTTCAATGTCTGATTTGGCAAGCCGGCAGGTCAAAAGAAATTTGCTGATCGCTTTATTCTATAATTTAGTTGGTGCTGGACTTGCGATCTTTGGTTTTGCCTCTCCATTTTTAGCAGCTCTTTTGATGCCACTGAGTTCATTGTTTATTTTAGCCTTCACATGGTGGGGAACACAGCAATGAGTATTATTATTATGATGGTTATTATGAGCTTACTACTAGGTCTTGGGTTTTTAGTGGGTTTTATTTGGTCAGTGAAATCCGGCCAGTACATAGACGTGATCACACCAGGTGCCAGAATATTATTTGATAATCAACAAGAGGACGAGAATGAACACAAGTGGTTTAAAACATTGGGATAAAGTTGTTTATAATGATTACGTCGTCAAACAATTTATATTAGCGACTTTATTTTTTGGTGCAGTGGCATTTTTAGTGGGCTTATTAGCTGCTTTACAATTGGTTTACTGGCCACTCAATATGGAACTTCCCTGGCTCACATTTGGTCGAATAAGGCCTCTGCATACGAATGCGGCTATTTTTGCTTTTGCTGGTAATGCTATCTTTGCTGGAATTTATCACTCGACACAAAGACTGCTGAAAACAAGATTGTTTTCAGATGCCTTAAGCCAGATTCATTTTTGGGGATGGCAACTGATAATTTTGGCTGCCGCCATCACTTTGCCTTTGGGCTACAGTCAATCCAAAGAATACGCAGAGCTTGAATGGCCCCTTGATATTGCCATTACTTTTATTTGGGTGATTTTTGCCGTTAACTTTTTTATGACTTTGGCTAGAAGACGTGAAAGGCATATTTATGTGGCGATCTGGTTCTACATTGCCACCATCATCACAGTGGCCGTATTGCACATCATCAACAGTTTAGAATATCCTGTTAGTTTTTTACAAAGTTATCCCATTTATGCAGGTGTTCAAGATGCTCTTGTTCAGTGGTGGTACGGACATAATGCTGTGGCTTTTTTCTTAACAACACCGTTTTTAGGTTTGATGTATTATTATCTTCCCAAGGCTGCCAATCGTCCCATTTATTCTTACCGTCTTTCCATCATTCATTTTTGGGCATTGGTTTTCATTTACATTTGGGCGGGACCCCATCATCTTTTGTACACCTCACTTCCTGAATGGGCGCAGACATTAGGAGTGGTTTTTAGTCTTATGTTATGGGCTCCTAGTTGGGGTGGTATGATCAATGGATTGTTAACGCTTAAAGGAGCTTGGCATTTATTAAGAACAGATCCCATTATTAAATTTTTGGTAGCAGCTGTTACTTTTTATGGAATGGCCACTTTTGAAGGACCTCTGCTATCCATCAAAGCTGTTTCCGCCTTAGGTCATTACACGGATTGGATTATTGGCCATGTCCATAGTGGAGCATTAGGATGGAATGGGCTTCTAACTTTTGCGATGATTTACTATGCAGTTCCATTATTATGGAAAACAAAAATTTACAGCGTCAAACTCATGGATATCCATTTCTGGACCGCTTTACTTGGAGTTTTATTTTATTATGTGTCTTTAGTTGTGGCAGGAATTACCCAAGGCTTAATGTGGAAATCCATTAATCCTGATGGAAGACTGACTTATCCTGACTTTATTGAAACAGTTATTCGAATACTGCCGCTTTATTGGGGACGAGCTTTAGGTGGAACTTTATTTATTATCGGCTTCGTGATGATGCTTTATAATATTTATAAAACAATCCAGTCGGCACCGAAGGATCAACCAGAAGAATCTGTCCAAGTTCCCAGAATTAATTTAGATCAAGAAACTCATGATAAAGGCCACCGAAAATTAGAGGGTATGGTCACGGTCTTTAGTGTTCTGACATTGCTTGCGATCTTAGTAGGAAGTGTGATTGAAATTTATCCCACTTTAAGCATTCATAAATATTTACCTGAAGATACAAAAATCAGAACTTACTCGGCTTTAGAACAAGCAGGACGAGATATTTATGTCAAAGAAGGTTGTTATGTTTGTCATTCTCAGCAGATAAGACCCCTGGCCAGTGAAGTTCTAAGGTATGGCCCACCATCAACATTGGAAGAAACCATGTATGATCGACCCTTTCAATGGGGATCAAAAAGAACAGGTCCCGATTTAGCCAGGGTCGGAAAAAAATATCCTGATCTTTGGCATTTTCAACACATGATGGATCCCAGATCCACATCACCAGGATCCATTATGCCTAAATATTCCTGGATGGCCTCAAAGAACATTGATTTTTTAATTTTAAGAAAAAAACTTTCAGTTATGAAAAATTTAGGTGTGCCTTACACAGAAGATGAAATTGCAAATGCTGATATCAATGCTGAAAAAGAAGCAAAAAAAATTGCTGATAATCTTGTAAGTCAGGGTGGCCCTGCAGGACTCGAGCGAAAAGAAATTGTCGCTGTGATTGCTTATCTTCAGGCTCTTGGACAAATGAAAAAAAAGGAGGTCACAAAATGAAATCCGTAGGTCTCGCATTTTTTAGTGATGTGAATATGACAAGTTTAGGACTTCTATTATTTTTAAGTGTTTTTCTGGTTCATGTTTATATTCAGTGTTTTGTTAAAACTGATCAACAAATTGATTTTGAATCTAAAATTCCTTTTGATGGAGATCTTCAATGAGCAATGATCAAGAACCCAAACTGATGGATCATCATTATGATGGAATTAAAGAGTATGACAACCCACTACCAAATTGGTGGTTGATGACATTTTTTGGAACCATTATTTTTAGCTTTGTTTATTTTGTTCACTACACAGTTGGCGGTGGCCACACACAACCACAAGAACTGGCAGATGAAATGCTAAAATTGCCAAAATCTTTGGGTAAAGTCTGGAGTGAATCACAGCTCAAAGTTCTTTTTGAAGAAAAGAATATTAATGTAGCAGGAGCTGCTGTTTATTCCCAAAAATGTGCCTCTTGTCACAAAGCTGATGGCAAAGGACTTATCGGTCCTAATTTAACTGATAACATCTGGATTCATGGAAGTGGAAGTCGGTTAGAAGTTGTGAATTTGGTTTCAAAAGGAGTTTTGGAAAAAGGAATGCCAGCCTGGGAGGTTTTGCTTAGTGAAGAGGAGCTGATTCAGGTTTCAGGGTACGTGTATTTTATGCGAGGCCTCAGTCAATGACAGACGACGAGAAAGCGGCAAAGTTAAATATGCTTGATGACAGAGGTCATCGTTTGTTTATTATTCCAGCCGAAGTCAAAGGGAAGTGGAAAAATTATAAGAGTTATGTCCATACAGTTTTATTGATTCTTTTTTTAATTTTGCCTTGGATTTCCATCAATGGTCAGCCCGTCATTTTACTGGATGTTATTAATCGCAAGTTTCACTTTTTTGGGATCCAGCTTTTATCCCATGATGCCCCCCTTTTGTTTTTTATCATTTTTGGATTGGCTGTTTTACTCGCGATCACCACAGCTCTTTGGGGCCGTGTCTGGTGTGGTTGGGCCTGTCCGCAAACTGTTTTTATAGAAAAAGTTTTTCGAGCTATTGAAATTTGGGTGGAAGGTCCCTATTTACAAAGAAGAAAATTAGCTGGGCAAGAAATGAACTATTCAAAATTTAAGAAAGTAAGTCTTAAATGGTTTTTATTCTTTCTTGTTTCCTCTATCATGGCTCATAGTTTTATTAGTTATTTTGTAGGCTCTGAAAAATTGTTGAATATGATTTGGCATCATCCTGAAATCAATTGGAACTACTTTGTTCTAGTCTCTGGTGTGACAGCTCTTTTTTTATTTAATTTCGGTTGGTTCAGAGAACAATTTTGTATCATTGCCTGTCCCTATGGAAAAATTCAATCCTTGTTGATGGATCAGCAGTCAATGGCTGTTATGTATGATGATTCAAGAACAGACTGTGTACAATGTCGTAGGTGTGTCCAAGTTTGTCCCACGGGAATTGACATTCGAAATGGAATACAAATGGAGTGTATTAATTGCACCGCGTGTATTGATGCTTGTGATGAAATTATGGATAAAGTCAAACAGCCCAAGGGTTTGATTCGCTATAAAACATTGCTGAATGAAAAAGTGAATTGGTTTAGGCCTCGGGTTTTAGTTTACAGTGCTTTATTCATTTTATCTATGAGTGGACTTCTATGGGCACTGGGAACCCACCATGACGTCAGTGTATTGATTATGCGCTCAAAAGGATTGCCCTTTGAAATCATTCAAATCAATGAACAAAAAATTTTGCAGAATCAATATTTTATAAGAATTCAAAATAATTCTGAAATCACACAAACCTTAAAAGTGATGGGCCCCAAAGAGGTGAGCTTAAAAATTCCTCAAAATCCCATTTCGATTCCTAAAAAGGCTCAGATCAGCTGGCCTTTTTTTGTCCATCTTCCTTTGAGTGATTTTTCATCTCAAGAAATTGATATCGAAATTGAAATCGAGGGCCGAAAAACCCTTCAAAAAGTACAACTGATTGGCCCGCAAATCGAATTATAAATCTTCGGGTTCTGCAGGACCTGTGGCTAAACCATATTCTTTTTGTTTACGGTAAAGAGTGCGACGATTAATTCCTAATATCTGAGCTGTCTTTTCTTTTTTTCCACCGGTTTTTTGATACACCATTTGGATATATTTTTTCTCTAGGTCTTCCAATGTGGGGGTTTCGTCTAAAGCTTGTCCTAAAAGTTGATCATGTGAGGCTTGGTGAAACTCTGGAACATCCACTAAGTCCAAAGTTGGACCTCGAGTCAAAACGACCATTCTTTCAATTGTGTTTTCCAGCTCTCGCACGTTTCCGGGCCAACTGTGAGTCATTAACTTCTGCAATGCTGCTTGCGTGAAGCTAAAAACTTTTCCGCCGTTAAGAGCTGAATACTTTCTTAAAAAATGATGAGCAAGCAAAGGAATATCTTCGGGTCTGTGACGGAGCGGTGGAACGTTCATCGGAATCACTGAGAGTCTGTAGTAAAGATCTTCTCGGAAACCACCACTGATGATCGCTTTTTTGAGATCTTTATGGGTGGCAGCAATGACTCGGACGTCAATGGGCCTGGTCGTGTTGGAGCCCACAGGTTTTATGACTCTCTCTTGAAGTACTCGAAGAAGCTTGGCTTGAAGGTTCACATTCATGTCACCAATTTCATCTAAGAATAAAGTTCCACCATTGGCTTCTTCAAATAAGCCTTTTTTGTCTGCTATGGCTCCGGTGAAGGATCCCTTCACATGGCCAAATAATTCAGATTCCATAAGTTCATCTGGAATGGCTGTACAATTAATGGCAATAAAAGGAGCTTTTGATCTTGAGCCTCGGTTATGAATGGCTCGAGCCACCACTTCTTTTCCAGTCCCACTTTCACCAGTCACTAAAATATTAGAATTGGCAGAGGCCACTCTTTCGATTAAATCAAAAATTGATTGCATTGCAGAGCTTTTTCCCACCATTTCATGAAAGCCCCAGGTTTTTTTGACCTCAGCGGTGAGTGTGAGATTTTGCATTTTAAGTCTATGAAAATGCAGTGCTCTTTCCGCAGTTAAAGTGAGCTCAGTGAGCTTGAAGGGCTTTGTGATATAATCAAAAGCTCCTTTGCGAAGTCCATCGATGGCTGTGTCCACTGAGGCGTAGGCCGTCATAATAATCACAGGAAAAGGGTGAGGGAAGCGTTTGACTTGTTGAAGAAGGTCTAGCCCGTCGATGTCAGGCATTCTAAGATCTGTCAGCATCAGCTCAGTTCCTAAGGCATCCAGTCCACCCGAACTGATGTATTGAACTGCATCCAAGCCGCTTGCGAAGTCTTTCACTTGGTGGCCACAGCGAATCAGATGGTCTTTGACCATAGAGCGCATTTCAGGATCATCGTCGACGACTATAATAGAGCCAGTGGAATCATTATTCATAGAATATCAAAATATCATGGCTTTTAAGTTTAACAAAATGATCCGTTCAATTCATAAAAAACTTGAGTCATATTGTCTCAAGGCTTAAAAGATGGGCATGGACACTCGACTGTACCAACAACTGACCAATCAAAAATTTGCCCTGGATCAAGCGGCCATTGTGGCTGAAACCAATGCTCAAGGCCTTATTACATATGTTAATCCAAAGTTCTGTGAAATCTCGGGCTTCACAGAGCAAGAATTGATGGGTAAAACCCACAAAGTTGTGAACTCCTGCTACCATGATCCCAGTTTTTTTAAGGATCTTTGGAAAAAAATTTCGTCAGGACAAGTTTGGGTGGGTGAAATTTGTAACCGAAAAAAAGATGGTGATCTTTATTGGGTCTCAACTACGATTGTTCCTTTTATTGGAGATGATGGAAAACCAGAGAAATATTTATCCATCCGCCACGAAATTACAGAACTTAAACTGGCGCAAAAAACCATTCTTGAACAAAACGAAAAGCTGGTGGCTTCCTCAAGATTATCGGCCATTGGTGAAATGGCAGCAGCCATTACCCATGAAATCAATAATCCCTTAGGAGTCATTTTAGGTCGTGTGGAAATGCTGAAATCCATGCTTGCGGACCCCAAACCGGATACCAATGAACTTCTTAGAATTGCTGACGCCATTGAATCCACAGGTTACAGAATAGAAAAAATTGTAAAAAGCATGCGCTCTATGTCCCATCAACAAAGTGACCGAGAACCTTTTGAAAGAGTGATGATTTCTGAGATCATTGAAGATGCATTGAATTGGTGTCAAAGTCGGTTTTTAGATCATGGTGTGCAGATTATAAAACCTGAACTGATTAATAAATCCCGTGTGGAGTGCCGAAGTTATCAAATCGTTCAAGTCTTAGTGAACCTCATGAACAATGCCTATGATGCCATTCAAAACTTAGACGAAAAATGGATGCGTCTGGATATTCGTGAAAGCCAGGAAGAACTCATCATTGAAATTACAGACTCAGGGGCAGGGATTCCAAACGATGTTGTTGCTAAAATGTTTGATCCCTTCTTTTCAACAAAAAGAGTTCAGTATGGGACCGGGCTTGGTTTAAGTATTTCTAAAAGTTTACTGATTCAAAATGGTGGTGATCTTGTTTATGATCATCAAAGTAAAAATACAAAATTTTTGATGCATATCCCCAAAAAGCAAAGCAACTAAATTCTGAGACAAGTTGTCTCTGGGTTTGAGACAAGCTTACTCATCATTCCTTTCAAATCGATTGAATGCTGGGTCTTACGTGGCCACAGTCTTGCTGTATCTCTTTTTAAAAAAGGAGACCTCAAGATGAAATCTGTCCCAACAATTGAAAAATATATGACAACAGTGCCCCATACCATTGGTGCTGAACAAACATTAGAAAAAGCGATTCATGTTATGAACGAATACCGCATCAGGCATTTACCTGTTTTATCGGGTGGTCAGCTTGTGGGAATTTTAACAGACAGAGACATCAAACTTGTTGAGTCTTTTAAAGATGTGGATATCAAAAAAGTTAAAGTGGATGAAGCTTTCACGCCGGATCCTTATATCTCTTCACCCAAAGCCTTATTGAACGAAGTGTGTGCTGAAATGGTGTTGCACAAATATGGCTGCGTTCTTATTGAAGATAATCACAAACTGGTTGGCATATTTACTTGGGTGGATGCACTTCGTGCTTTTGATGAATTACTCACAACACGACTCAAAAATTAACTAAAACAAAACCATGGGAGGTTTTATGAAAAAAGTATTACTTGCAACAGCCACTTTATTAATCTTGTGGGGAACTCAGTCCAAAGCATCTGAGCCACCACAAGAGCGCGAAGTAACAATTGGAATAAGCGGAGCCTACATTCCTGCAGGCTTTAATAGTCGATCAGATGCCTATGTTATAGTTAATGGTGTTTTTCAAAATGGCTGCTACAAATGGAAAAAGGCAGAAATTAAAAAGCTGGATTCTTTTACTCACGAGGTTCGATCGATAGCTTCTGTCAGCCAAGGCATGTGTTTAATGGTTCTAGTTCCCTTTCAAAAAGAAGTTCGCCTTGGAAGTCTTGATTCTGGAAAGCATCTTTTACGATTCATTAACGGAGATGGAACTTACTTAGAAAAATCCATGGTTGTGGAATGATTTTAATATGATAGTTGGAGTATGGCTATTTGTAAGTCTATTCTATAACGGGCAAATTTTACCGCCACCGAATCCTGATCTTGTTATTCAATATGATTTTCAATCTGATGGTGTGAATCGATTGCACTACCACCGTAAAGATGAAAACGGAAGTTGTGATCGATTGGCGTTGTATGAATTTGATGGTCAAAAGCTTTTCCAGCAAGTCACTTGGTCAGCTCCGCATAATGCCTATTTTTGTGATCAAGATCCAGATATGCAACTGGGATCTATTTCAAAAACGCCAGCTTGGATTCAGAATGGTCAGCTTCACATCTCGGTTCAGATGGGGAGTGAAGCTGTCATTTTTATTTGGGACCGAGTAGAAAAATAAACTTATCTGGGTCTGATCAAACAACCCATGACTTCTGTTTTTGTTTTACGAATGGGCTTGTTTTTTGAAATGTCGTCAAGGGCTTCACGTAGGTATTTTTGTTCAGCATCTTCTCCATCAGAGCTGTCAGTGACTCCGCCGCTGTAAGCTATTTTTTTATTTGGTAAAATAATAACTGAGTGAGGGGTTTTATAAGCATCGAATTGATCTGCTAGTTTAAACTTTTGATCAGTGATCACTTCGAAAGGAAGCTTTGCATTTTTAAAGTAAAGCATGGCTTGTTCTGGGGTTTCATCACTATTAGAATGGATGGCAGCAAATTTAAAATCCGTGTATTGTAAAGATAGCTCAGAAATTTCAGTGATATGGCTATCCGAACACGGACACTTGGCCGATAAAAAAACCAAAACCAATCCCATTTTTCTTGGTGCAGGAAGATCAGAGGAGAAGGCTTGTAATGATAAAAATAAAAGTGTTAGAACCATCTAGTTACCACTATTCGATTTTTCAATAGAACTGTCAATTTCTTAGACGTTTCATTATTAACCAAATCCCATAATAGACTTAATCGTTCCCCCCATTCATCCGATTTATTGCTATTATAAAAGTGGGGGATTTCACATGAGACAATGGCGCTATTCATTGAAGATGAGTCTATTGTTTGCGCTCTCCACCTCCACTCTTTTCTCTTTTCAAAATTGTGCCTCTGAATTTGAAACAGCTGAGCAATTAGAATCCATTGCAGCCGATTCAATATCCAGTGCCCCAGTCACTTGCTCACTTCCTAATGGTTCTCAGATATCACCGGGGCAATCGGTCACGGGATTTCCGATCATGTCTGCACTGTATCCTGTGACCTGCGGGGCACAGGTGCAAAGAAACTGCTTAAACACAGGATTGTTTGATGGCAGTGTGCCTGTTTATCAAAACTGTCAGCAGCAATGTATCAATCCTGATAATAATCAGGCGGTGAATTCGGGATCCCAGTTTGTCTATTTTACTCGTGCAAGTGGAGCCACTCAGGCCGAGTGTGATGCTGCACGAGTGGTGTCTACCTGTCAGCAAGCCTCAGGAATGTTTTTGCCTGCGGTGGCAGCCAACCGTTTTCCCAGTTGTTTAGTGCAAGGTCAGACCTGTGCTTATACGACTTCAGCTGGTGCAGCTGTGCCTTCGGGAAATGCCATCGGCAGCACCGTTAGCGGCTTTGTAAGTCAAACGGCCACATTTCCTAATTTATGTGGATCATCGGTCAATCGAACTTGTCAGGCCAGCGGTCAGTGGACGGGAAGTGTGCCACTTTTTTCGAGTTGTACACAAAAATGTATTCATCCAGATACGGCTCAGCCAGTGGATGCGATGGTGCAATATATTTATTATACTCGTGCTCAAGGTACCACAGCCGAATGTGCGGCTGCCCGAGTTGTTTCCAGCTGCCAGCAGGCCACAGGATTATTTTCACCCAATGTGGTGGCCACCCGATTTTCGACCTGCCAAATTCAAGATCCACCAGCTGATAAATATGCACCAGACAACGGCCCTGTGGTCAGTGCCAGTGCCAGAGTTGTCAATGTTAGCACTTCAGCCCAACTGTTATCGGCACTTTCTCAAGCTTTACCAGGAGATCACATTTTGCTGGGGGCTGGAAATTACCGTTTAACGGATTCTAAAGTGCGTGTGAACCGCGCGGGATCAAGTGGCTCTCCTATTTTCTTAAGAGCTTCGCAGCTGGGGCAGGCGACGATCGAGTTTTGTAATCCTGAAGGTTTTTATGTGACAGCTTCCAATTGGGTGTTCGAGAATTTAGTGGTTCGTGGTGTGTGCGGAGACGGAACCAACAATGAACATGCCTTTCACATTGTGGGCGGGGGATCAGATACAGTTTTAAGAAATAACAAAGTGGTTAACTTCATGAGCCATGTGAAAACGAATTGTGACATTGTGGGCACAGTTTTTAACTGCCCCTCTGGCATCAAATTTATTAATAACAGATGGTTCAATGATAAAGCCATGCCTGGTAACTCACCATTTAATGTTCTGAATATTGATGGATCTCCCAATACTGTGGTTCGAGGCAATTTGTTTTACGACTTTGCATCGGCCAACACATCAAGAAGTGCCACTGCCATTTATCCTAAAATGCATTCTGATAATGTTTTAGTTGAGCAAAATTTTATCGTGTGTGAAAAAAATGTGGTTACGGGATCCAATCGCCGAGGCATCAATGTGGGGGACTCAACTGATGGTAATCAGTTCTGTAAAGATACCGATTGCACTAGTTTTAATGGAATATTTCGCAATAATGTAGTGATCAATTGCCAAGGTGCAGGCAATAGTTTTGGTATTGGTGTGATCAATCAAGACACAACCCAGTATCTCAACAATACGACTATTAACGTCAAACAAAACTGGTTTGATCAAACAGCTCCAGTGGCTACAAATTTATTTAAGAATAATTTATTTTCACAAGGTTGGGCCTCACAAATAGCAGGCCGAGTGCCGCTGCTCCAGCAAAATTACACCCTTACACGAAATGACGGAATGGATCTATTGCAAAATCCAAGATCCGGTCAATTTCAATTGCTCTCATCACCGGTGCCTTCAGTTCTTAGCGTGACCCCTGATGCGACAGCCGCTTTTGATTTTTGTGGTAACCGTCGGGGCTCTGTGACGTCAGTGGGTGCCATCGATTACCATCACCCTTCGGCTGCAGATTGTGTGAATCGAATGAGCCAATTGTATCAGATGATGATACTGGATTAATTACTTACCCATCTTTGAAAGCACATGGGATTTTGCAATTTGGAAATCACGAATGATTTCTAAATGCTTTTTTTTGGTTTCAAAAAGTTTCTCAGTAGCCCCTAAAACGTCGGGTGAATTTTTAACACCCCGACTGTACTCAGACTTTGTTAAAATATAATACTTTTCAGCTCGTAAGCTGTTTTCTTCTGCAGCATGAATTTGTTCGTGTTTTAATCTGAGCTCATCCATTTCGTTTTCAATATGAATTTCCACTTCTTGTTTTTTGTTTTCAGCATAAAGTTTTAAAGCCTGGGCTTTCAGCTTTTCACTAGCGGCTTGTCTTTCAGACTCCAAACCTTGTGAAAGACTAATTGTCATTTTAAGTCCAATGACTGATTCTGTCCTATCCTTTGAATTAAGAAATTCGATCTCTTCTCTTTGGTTGAACTGGTTGTAAGCAGCATAGGCCTCTACTTTTGGCCAAAAGGCACGGGATTCTTTTTTGGCTCTGAGGTCTGAGGCCTTTGCTTGATGTTGGATTTCTTGAAACAAAAAATCATGATCTTTTTCATTGTGAGAAAGTAAATTTTCAAAATCATGTAGATGTTCAATTTTTGCAGGTAACTGCAGAGTTTCACCCCTTTGAAGGTTTAATAGAAGTCCAAGTTCTTTCAACTGCATTTGATAGGAAAGCTGAAGTTCTTTGAGCTCTTGATTTAGATCTGTTGTTTTCATTTCAAACTCAAAGCGGTCGGTTTGTGTGGCCACTCCACTTTGAATTCTTTTGGTTGCGAGTTTCAGGTTTTGCTCAGTGGTGTCTAAGGTCAGTTGAATTTGCTTAAGCAATTCTTGTGTATACAATAAATTCCAGTAGTGGGTGCGAGCCAGCAATAATGTTTCAGAAAAAATCCTTTCTGATTCTGACTTTTTTTGTGCTGTATCCAAGTCTCGAGCTTGGGATTCTAAATAATCACGGCCGCCATTAAACAAATTAATTCTAAGTTCTGCTCCGTACTCGGGTTGTCTTAATTGTTCCTCGCGGCCCACTTTAAAGGTTTCCTCTGCTGTATACATTTCCAAAGAAGGTAGGAATGATCTCGCAAAGGAACCTTGCTGATTTTGTACTGCTTTCAATTCAAGTCTTAAAGCAGCTAAATTTTGATTTCGACTTTCAAGTAAAGATTTTATGTTATCATGGTTAACACTTAGGCTGGCCGCTTGAGCATGAAAACTGAGTAAAGTAATAAATAAAATCATGTCACTTAGCCTAGCGAGGTTCAATTGTGTATTTGAGTTTGTCCGTGTGTCCTGTGGATGGATCTGTAATTTTAATGAGTAAAGTGTAGCGATGAAGTTTTTTAGCGTCGTAAGAAGCTTCAAAGCCCGAAACTGTTGTCAAAGAATTGATGATTTCTTTCTTTTTTGTTCGTGGCAGTTCGGCTTCGAGTTCAATTTTAAAGCCTGTGCTACTTTTTGGTTTTAATTCTTTATCATACAAATAGATTTTTAAATCCTTCTGCTTTGAGACCACTTCCACATAGGTGTTTTCAAGTTCTTTGATTACTCCACCCTTGGGTGCTGCCACCTTAGAAGGAGCATCGTGGTCGTGGCCACCGTGGGAAAAAGCGAAGAGAGGGAAAAGTAGTAGTAAAATTTTAAATTTTTTCATTTTGGTCATCCTTTTTAATATAGTTTTCAGCTGATTTTTTTCCGAATCGATAAAATAAAGCAGGGGTAACAATAATATCTAACAGAGTTGAGCTTACTAAGCCACCTACGATCACAACGGCCACGGGATAAAGAATTTCACTTCCTGGCTGACCTTTAGCAAATACCAAAGGAAGTAATGCAAGAGATGCCACGGCAGCCGTCATAAGAACAGGAATCAATCTTTCTTGTGAACCTCGAATAATCATTTCTTTTGAAAAACTTTCGTTTTCATATTTCATGAGATGCAAGTAATGAGAGATCATCATAATGGCATTTCTTGAGGCCATTCCACAGAGAGTAATGAATCCGACAAGGCTTGCCACGGTGATGGTTCTGTCCGTTAGAAACAGTAAAAGAATTCCACCCATAAATGCGAGCGGCAATGTTGCAATAATTTGAATCATAATGGCTTTTGACCCAAAGTGGTTCCAAAGAATCAGCACGATTCCTAAAAATGAAATCAGACTGTAAAGTAGAATTTGCTGTGTGGCCTTTTTTTGATTTTCAAATTGGCCATCATAAATAACGTAATAACCTTCGGGAAGTTGAACATCTTTTTTCACAGCTTCTTGAATGGATGATATCAAACTACCAAGATCTCGACCACTGGCATTGGCGCTGATGACGATTCTTCTTTGGCCATTTTCGCGGTTGATCTCGTTGGGGCCATCAGTTTCATAAACATCGGCCACATCTTGCAGTAGAACTTTTCTTCCATCTGGCATTATTTTTATCAAAGTATTCTGCATTTTTTCAACGGAACCCCTAGAGTTTTCATCGAACTGATAAAACACATCATAAATTTTTGTCTCTTCAATGATTTGTGCAACGGTTTCCCCGTTGAAAGCGGCTTCCAGCTTGTTGGTAATTTCACCAGGGCTCAATTGAAATTTAGCAGCCTCTTCACGGAGTACATGAACTTTCACTTGGGGAATCAAACCCTGTTGCTCGATTCGTAAATCCACAAGTCCTTCAATATTTTGAATGGCATTTTTTAAATCAATGGATTTTTCTCGAAGTGTAGTGAGATCAGGGCCAAATATTTTTATAGCAATGGCTGCACTAACCCCTGAAAGCATATGATCAATCAGGTGTGATAATGGCTGGCCTATGTTGACACCTGCATTGGGAAGAGAATTTTTTAGTTTTTCACGAAGTTCTGATAAAACGATTTCTCGGTCCCGCCCTTTTGAATGAAAATCAATATCGATTTCACTGACATGAAGACCTGCTGCATGTTCGTCCATTTCGGCCCGACCCGTGCGTCTTGAAACCGATTTAATTTCAGGGGTTGCCAGTAAAATCTTTTCTGCCACTTGTCCCAATCGGTTAGATTCCTCAAGGCTAATACCAGGAGTGGACACCACAGAAATCATGGCCGTACCTTCGTTGAATTTCGGTAAAAAATCTCGGCCCATGAATGGGATCAATAACAAAGATAATAAAAAAGCACTTAAGCTTGATGTCAGAATAAGTTTGGATCTGGGTAAGGCCCACTCGAGGACTTGCCGGTCCCACATTTTCAATCGCTGTACAAATGGAGTTTCAGAATGTTCTTTCAACTGACCTTTTAAAAGGTAAGAGCACATGACAGGTGTGACAGTGAGTGAAACAACTAACGAAGCCATTAAGGAAGTGATGTAAGCAATTCCTAAAGGGGCAAGAAGTCTTCCTTCAAGACCTTCCAGTTGAAACAAGGGTAAAAACACCAAAGCAATAATAACAGTGGCAAGCACAATGGAATTTCTGACTTCACTTGATGCCTCATAGATCACTTTTAAAAAAGGCCTTGGCATTGCAAGTTTAGAATTTTCTTTAAGCCTGCGAAAAACATTTTCGGCATCGACTATGGCATCATCAACAAGTTCACCGATGGCGATGGCCAAACCACCTAAAGTCATGGTGTTCACGCTGAGTCCAAACCAATAAAACACTAGGGCTGTGACAAGAAAAGATAAAGGAATGGCCGTTAAGGTGATGACGGACATCCTGAGGTTTGCAAGAAACAAAAATAAAATAACAAATACAAGAACTGTTCCCACACCGAGTTTATTTTGAATGCCTTGGATGGAGGCTTCAATAAAATCACTTTGCTTAAAAACATGGGGATTCACGATCAGGCCCTTGGGAAGACTGGGACCCAAATCCTCTATGGCTTCATTGATGGCTTTAGTTATTTTAACGGTGTCCGCACCGGGCTGTTTTTGAATAGTCACTACCACTGAAGGTTTCCCGTTAAAACTACCATCTCCTCTTTTAAGTCTTGGGGCTTCAATCACGCTAGCAATATCTTGAATCAAAACAGCACGTCCGAAGTGCTGACCAACACGAGTGGATTTTATGTCATCCAGATTGGTAACCACACCAATGTTTCTTACTAAATACTCTTGCGAGTCTTTGACTAAAAAACCTCCGGTTGTATTTTGACTGATCTGTGAAAGTTCTTGGTCTAAATCTTCAAGTGTTAATTGAAAAGAATTTAATTTTTCAGCTGATACTAAAATTTGATATTGCTTCAGTCCACCGCCGATGGCGATCACTTGAGAAACTCCGGGGATAGTCATAAGCCTAGGGCGAAGAACCCACTCGGCAAAGTCCCGTAATTGTAAGGCACTAATTTGAGCATTTTCGGATGTTATCGCGATTTGTTGAATTTGCCCCATCAAGGATCCAACGGGTCCCATAATAGGAGCTATATCTTTTGGTAACCGCTCGGTAGCGAGATTGAGTTTTTCTTGAATCAGTTGACGGTTTAAATAAAGATCTGTGTTCCAATCAAACTCAACGTAAATAACAGAAAGACCGATTCCTGACTGAGACCGGATGCGAGTCAAACCTGGCAGTCCGTTAAGATAATTTTCGATTTGTAAAGTGACTTGAGTTTCTACCTCTTCCGGAGCCATGCCGTGGGATTCTGTTAAAATTGTGACAGTGGGGCGTGTGATATCTGGAAAAACATCAATGGGAAGACTTTGAATTGTGAGTGTGCCGTAAACAATTAAAAAGGCTGATACTGCGACAACAACAAGACGGTGGTTCAGGGAAAACTTGATCAGAGCATTCAGCATTATAATCCCAACTTATCAAGACCTGTGCTGACTCCCAGCGCAAGAAGTCCAAAATAAACAGCACCCACTAAAGTTTGCAGATAAGAAAGCACGATAAAAAGCCCATCCTCTTCAAGATGTGCCAAAGCTTGAAAGAAAATCATCCAAGCCGGAATGGCATTGGAAAAGGGAAGGGGAATGGGAAGAGCTAAAAATAAGGCATTGGTAACAAGTAAAAAACAGCTTAAACCCCGAAAGGGTCCGCGAAAAAGGTAGGGCCATCTTGGATGAGAAAAGAAAGTGACTTTTTCAAAAAACTTTTCTGATCCGGTGGCAATTTTTAAAACAGTTTTAGCGGGCAAAGATTTATTCATCCATTTTTCAGGAAGCCAGGGGGGTTTGTTGAGATAGGAAAATAGGGAAATGATGCAAATAAGAAAACCAAAAACAGCTGACAGGCCAAACATGGGGACTGGTTGCAAGAAGGGGATAATCATAAATAAAATCAAAACAAAATGCCCCTCGGGTCCAAAAATTTGGAAAATTTCTTTTAAATTAGGATCTTTTTTTTCACAGAGAGTTTCGATGCTATCAAGATGCTCGAGAAAGGGGCCACGCCTAGTTGTTGTCATGGCTTGCAGAGTAGTGTAGTTTTAATAATATGAACATACTATTTTTTCTTCTTATTACGCAGTTCTCCATCGCAGGCTTCTATTATAAGCCCTGGGTCAAAAATCAGGATAACACTGATGTTATTTTCCAAATGGAAAATAAAATTTTAAGAAACTGCCCTAATTCTCAGTATCTTAATTTAGTGGGTGAAGACTATAAGCCCAAGCAGTTGACCTATTCCATTCAATTGAATTCTGGGGTTTTTTATTACAATGCCTTGATTGTGGCACTAGATCCACAGAATCAATTAGTCGTTTTTACTGATCAACTTTCGTTATGCAGAAGGTAAAATAGATTTTTTCAGCATATCGCTGACTAAAACCTGTAAATTTTGAGCATCCACATAATCAAAGTGATTCAAATGCGGAGAATCCAGGTCAAGAACACCCAGTAGCTGTCCTTGGTAAATCATCGGTATAACAATCTCAGAATTAGATGCAGAATCACAGGCGATATGATCAATAAATTGATGCACATCAGGAACTATTAAAGTTTGCCTTAGCTTTGCTGAGGTTCCGCAGACTCCGCGACCCATTTGAATATCCATGCAGGCTGGTTTCCCTTGATAGGGACCTAGGCGAAGTTGATCCCCATTTTTTAGATAAAAACCCACCCAGTTCAGACCTGGTAAAGTTTGATAAATCATGGCGGCCGTTTGACTTAAATTGGTGAGGTAATAATCCGTCCAAAAATGCGGAAGTTCAGAAAGTATTTGTTGGTAAATTTTTGTTTTCATAATGTTACTTATCCTTGATAGGAAACCTGAGACCTAAAAAAGCTCCGTAATGATTGCCACTTTCATGAGTTTTATTAGTCAATGAATAGGAATAGCGCAAATCTAAATTTAAAGTTGCAGGCCCCACGGAACCCAACTCGGCTTGAGCAGCCAAATCGATACCGTATTCAGTGGTATCATCAGCAGAGGTTTTTAAAGTCTCCATGGAGGGTTGATCGTTAAATAAAGTATTAGCGCGTCCAAAAGAGTAAGCCGAATAAAACCCCATGGATGTTGAATAGTTGGGATGAAGCCACCAGCGATAGCCCATGGTCACTTGCACAGTGCCCGTTCGGGTGGCCACAAGTTGATTGCCGTTTTCTCGGAAGTAGGTTTTTTGATAATTGAAAAGAGCAATTTCTAGAGCTCCTTTTTTACTAATGTCACCAGTAATAATGATGGCTGTGCCCCCATTAAAGCGATCATCCAAAGTGGTTTTTGAAGAATCAAAATGAGTTTTGAAAAAATAGGGACCAAAGCTTGCATTCACTGACCCTTCTTTGGGTTCATAGCCTTGACATAGATGTGTCAAGAACAGCAATGGAATTAGACGTTTGATGTTTATCACAAATCCAGATTAGGATTGATAGGTGAATAAGTTCAACTTAATTTTTTTGGCCCTAATTTCAGCTAGCATCAATGTTAAAGCTCAAACTTTAAAGCCTGATGAAGTCATAAAAAATGAAGAACCACAAGAGCGACGAAGTTTAGAAAAAGCTTTCATATTTACTAACATTGCGGTTTCTGACTGGTTCGACAGTGCTGCTGACGGTTTAGATATGTTTCTTATTGGTCGTCGTGTGACCGAGGCCAAGAACAAAACACGGTTTCGAGTGGAAAATAATACTTATTCAGTTGAAGGATCAGATCCCGTTAATTTTACTGGGGTTGGGGTTTTATTGAACCTCCCAAATGTGGAAAAATACTGGAAATTGAAATTCACTTCCTACGACGAACAGGAAGAAAATCGAGACGTCAGGCGAAATTATTTAAGACAAACACCTCGCGAGCAAAACTATGGCGCCACAGTGGGTGTCTTTAGGAAATTAGGAAAAGTTCGCACAGCTTTTGAGCCTCGAATTGAACTGACAGATCCGCTAAAAATATCTCATTCATTGCAGTTTGAAAGTGTGGCTGACATGAAGAATTATAAAATTAATCCAAAGCTCGAGTTTTTTGCCAGTGCCTCCAGAGGCCTTGGAACCTATCAAAGAATCAACTTTAATTATGAACTTTCAAAAATATTTACGCTGACTTGGATCAATGAAGCCGAGTACCAAGAAAAAATAAGATTCTACAATGTGACCCATGGTCTGTCCTTAGGACATTTTTTTTCTGAAAAACAGGTTTTATCTTACACTGTTTTAACGAATTCAAATAATCGCCCCAATTATCATTTTGATTCCATTAACTTTTCTGTCGCTTGGTCTGAAATTCTCTACAAAAATATGTTGAGCTATCAATTTGTACCCAATTATGATTTCTCAAGAGCTAATAATTTTCGTGGTCGGGCCGGCGCCAGTTTTAATATCACTCTTAATTTTTAAAAAAGGGGTGTTGTGGATTTAAAAAATTTGATAGGTTCGGAAACTGTATTAAAATACGCTGATTTTCTTGACGAACTTGACTCTGGATTTAAAAAGCAAGAATTTATAAAAAATTTATCCAAGCTATCACAGTTAGAACTTAAAGCTCGAGTTCTTTTGATAGCTACAGAGCTTGAAAAACACTTTCCTTCCACTGAAGAAAAGTCCTTTCATATTATTGAGCAAATGATTACAAAACTTCCAGCCACTGGTTTTGAACTGTGGCCTGTGGCTGATTATTTGGGTCGCTATGGACATTTGTATTATTCTCAGTCATTGAAATTGATGTCAGTTCTAACTGAAAAAATGAGTTGTGAATTTGCTATCAGACCTTTTTTAATTAAAAACCCACAAAAAACCTATTCTTATCTTTTAAAAATGTCGAAAAGTGCCAACGTTCACCAAAGGCGTTGGGCCAGTGAAGGTAGCAGGCCCAGGCTTCCTTGGGGGGAAAAGCTTCCTTTAGCCATTCAGAATCCTCGTGCGGGAATGCAAATTTTAGAAAATTTAAAAAAAGATCCAGAGCTTTATGTCAGAAAAAGTGTCACCAACCACCTCAATGATATTTCTAAAGATCATCCCAAGCTTGTGATTCAAATTTTAAAAAAATGGCAAAAAGAAAAAATTCCAAATTTTGAGTTTATTCGTCGGCAAGCTTTACGAACTTTGATTAAAAAGGGTGATGCCGAGGCCATGAAGCTGATGGGATTTCACATCAAAACAAAGGTTCAAGTTTCTGGACTTAGATTAGTGAAAGATTCGATTCAAATGAATCAGAGTCTCGAATTTCATTTTAAAATTTTAAATTCAGAAAAAAAACCTTCTTTGATCAATATCGATTACGTTATATATTTTAAAAACGCAAAAAACGGTTTTTCTCGAAAAGTTTTTAAACTTAAAGCATTACTCATCAGTTCATCAAATCCAGCACTGATTAAAAAAATTCATAAAGTAAAACCCATAACCACTCGGCAGTTTTATGCAGGCGAGCAGAGACTCTCAATACTTGTTAATGGAATTGAAACAACCAAGAAAAAATGGAATCTATCAATATGAAAATTGCTTTTTTTGACACTCATCAGTTTGAAAAAGATCTTTTTCAAGAAATGGCAAATAATCATAGCCATGATATTGTTTTTTTTGAAACACGCTTAAATCATAAAACAGCACATCTGGCTTCGGGTTTTGATTGTGTCTGCGCATTTGTTAATGATCAGTTGGATGCGGCTACGATTAAGATACTAAAAGATCTAAAAATTAAGCTCATAGCCCTTAGATCTGCTGGTTATAATCATGTGGATTTAAAAATTGCCCAAAGTTTACAAATACCAGTTGTTCGTGTTCCTGAGTATTCTCCCTTTGCTGTGGCCGAGCATGCCATGGCCTTGATTCTCACTTTAAATCGAAAAACTCATAAGGCTTACAACCGTGTCAGAGACAATAATTTTTCTTTAAATGGCTTGGTGGGTTTTGATTTACATGGAAAAACTGTGGGACTCATCGGGACAGGTAAAATTGGTTCTAAACTTTTTAGTATTTTAAAAGGTTTTGGCTGTCAGATTTTAGGTTATGATTTAAAGGTGCAAGAGGAACTACAAAAACAAGGTTTGAAATTTGTATCAATGGAAACTCTTTTGCAAAACTCAGATATTATTTCCTTGCACGTTCCACTAACAAAAGAAACTTTCCATTTGATCAACGATAAAACTTTAAGTCAGACCAAGTCAGGTTTGATGCTTATTAATACAAGTCGAGGGGCATTAGTTGAAACCAAGTCTTTGATTAATAGTTTGAAGTCCGGCCATCTTGGGTCTGCAGGTTTGGATGTTTATGAAGAAGAGGCAGGCCTGTTTTTTGAAAATAAAACGGATCAAATTTTACAAGACGATCAATTGGCTAGGCTTCTAACTTTTCCCAATGTTTTGATTACTTCCCATCAAGCTTTTTTGACCCATGAAGCGCTTCATAATATTGCTTCAACAACCATGGATAGTATCAATCAATTTCAGCAGGGGAAGACTTTAACTTACGAAATCGTCTAACGACTTGCAAAAGTTCTTGATTTAATACGGGCTCTAGTAGGTAGGTTCCGTAGTTGACCTCTGCAAATCCGCCATTATGAATTCCTACAATGCGGTGATGAAGGGTCGATAGAATAACCGCACCGCTGCTGCCGCCTTCCGTGTCACAGAAATAATTCATCTTTTCTGCTGGAACAGATCCCCACCTGGGCCATTCCAGTAAACAGTACTGAGACCATTGCAAAGGTTGACCGTTGGGGTGAGAAAATAAAGTCAGCTCATCACCTATTTGAGGAAGTTGAACAAGGTCAAAAGGTATAAAGGCCTTGGGAGGATTGGAAATTTTAAGAATGGCAAAATCAGCAGTACGGCTTTTTTGCATGGAAATGATGTTTTCACATTGAGATTGATGATTAAAATTTTGCCCTTGTCGGTAGCCCCAAGAAACTTTAGCAAAGCGACAACCTTTATTACGAGTGACTTCGCTTTTGGCCTCAAAGCAATGGCCAGCTGTAACCGCAATTCCATGTCCAAGGTGAGTCACTGTGCATCCGTAATTGGTTCTGCCAATGGCGTCCACATAATTTCGGTATTCAATTGGAATATTGGTGGCAGGAAGGTTTACGAAAATAAAGTCATTTTGGCCAATGACTTTTTGTGGCAATAAAGCAGATAAACAAAAAAATGAGTAAATTTGAATAAGTACAAGAACGATAATCCTCATACTTACAAGGGTTACTTAATGATTAAAGAATCACAATAAAAATTTGCACCAGGTAGAGCTGAAATTTGTTGCGGTGCGAACACGCTACCACCCAGAGTCGCAAGTAAAATGGATCCATTGACCTGTGATTCACCAGATTCAATTTGTGAGCTCATGCTAAGGACAATGTACTGAGAGTTTCCAAAACCACCACCAGAAAGAGCGATAAATGAATTTCCTGATTCATAATTTTTTCCAGCCGAATTGATTCTGTAATTGGGTGCTTTGAAACCATTTCGAATGACCGAAACTTCACCTTTGGGATTGGCAACGTAGGTGAGCGTTGACTTGGTGACGAGTGATCTTAAAGTACAATTGAAAGATTGGATTTGTGCGGCAGAAGTGAAAGGGCGGGCCACTGCCAAAGTAGAGATAAAAGTAAGAATAAATAGTTTAAACATCATAAAACACCGACCTTTTATTCACTGTGTTTACCATTTAACGAACTTCCTGTATGCCTTAAATTCGTTCCCAAGTAAACTTCACAGGCTTGTCTACTGGTTTGACAGACATTCAAAAACTTTAATGTTTGTACAGTCTTTACCTCTATTTAGTTTCCTCCGACACAGTCAGTGAACAAATAAGAAGTGAGGAGCTCAATATGAGTTTTAGATTAAAAGTTGTACTAGGGATTGTGCTGACTATGCTGATCGGGGTGGCAGTGGGAGTTACTGTTTCCACTCAACAGATCACCCGTGTGGGTTTGAATGGCCTTAGGGATAAATCCAGTGCGATTTTATCCCGCGCTGAAGCTGTGAAAAACTTTGTGGCCATCCAAGGTGGATTTAAATTGGCCGCTGATAAAGCGGTTTTAGATTATCCCGATGGAAATATTCCTGAGCATGTGAAGAAAGAAATCGTCAACCATGTTCCTGTTTTTGCGGCCATGAAAGTGGCGGGTCAAGATGCCGAAAAAGAGCACTACAAATTCAGAGTTTTTTCTGATGAGCCACGAAACAAAGACAATCAAGCCACAAGCAAAGAAATGGAAATTTTCAATCAATTTGCTAAAGATGCTAGTATTGAAGAGCTTGTTGTGGAGTCTGATGAAACAATGACTTTGTATCGCCCCATTCGTGTGTATGCAAAAAATGGCTGTATGACTTGTCACGGTGATCCTGCCACCAGTCCTTTTAAAAATGGAAAAGACATTTTAGGTTATAAAATGGAAAATTGGTCCGATGGAAAGCTGCATGCTGTTTATTCCATTATTTCACAAACAGCACCGGTTCGCGAAGCCACTGTTAAATCCAGTTTGATGATTCTAGGGTTTTCAATTTTAGGTGGTTTGTTTTCTATCGTGATAGGATATCTGATTATCAAAACACCCATTGCTCGCTTAAGTACAGCGACAGAAGACTTAGCCAAAATGGGGCAAAGTGTGAGGTCCGCTAGTCAAGAAATCGCAAGCTCCTCTGATAGTCTCAGTGGATCCTCTGCTGAAGCCGCTGCCTCCATAGAAGAAACCACAGCATCAACTGAAGAAGTGGCAAGCATGATTAAGCTGAATTCCGAAAATGCAAAAACAGCCCGGGATCTTTCTCAGGAAAGTGAAGAGCAAGCCAAAAAAGGAGCTGAGCAAGTTGAGAAATTGATTTCTGCCATGGAAGAGATTTCTAAGAGTTCAGTAAGAATCGAAGAGATCACTAGCGTGATTGATGATATCGCCTTTCAAACAAACTTACTGGCACTGAACGCAGCTGTTGAAGCCGCACGGGCCGGTGAGCAAGGGCGTGGATTTGCTGTTGTAGCTGAAGCCGTTAGAACGCTTGCACAAAGAAGTTCAAGTTCCGCTAAAGAAATTTCTGATCTTATTAAAGATAGCGTGAATAAGGTTCGAAACGGTACAGAGCTCGCGCATAAAAGTGGAGAGTATTTATCTGAGATCGTAAAAAGTGTAGAAAAGGTTTCAAGTTTGAATAGTGAAATTTCAAAAGCCTCCACAGAGCAAGATGCAGGTTTAAGTAATATCAACAAGGCAGTCATTGAGATGGATAAAGTGACTCAGGAAAACGCCAGAGAAGCACAAACAACGGCTCATTCATCTAAGAAGTTATCAGGACAAGCTGAAAAGCTTTACCAACTTGTGGATGAATTGCAAATCATCCTGCACGGTCTTAAACGAGGTCAAACGCAAATAGCGCAGACTTCGAAAAGCTCAAACTCCGATGATTTCTTTGGGGATTCCACCGCGCAGGCGAAACCTCAGGTGAACATTAAGTCAGTGGGAAGTTTTGACCAAGCCTCGTAATCTAAATAAGACCTAAGCGACCCAAATCTTCACGGGACAGGCGTCCTTGGTAAAGGGAAAGCAGCCAGTCCTGTGAAGAAGATTCTGAAGGGCCACTTGAAAAAGTGGCCTTTTGATTTTCAAGGGGTTTCGTCAGTTCTATGAAGTATTGAATCAATGCCTGGTTATCATCAATGAGTGTTTCGATTTTACCGATGAGCAATGTGGTCAAAGATCTTGGGATTTTTTCAAGAACTTGATTCAACCAAGAGTTTTCTAGAAACTTCAATGAAGACAGGCCAATAAATAAAGACCAAGCACAAAAAAGACGAAATTCTTTTTGTTGAAGGGGGATTGCAGTTAAATATTTTATTGCACCGTCAGCATCTTTTTTAAGGCTGATAAGAAGTTCTTGTCGGTTGGGAACTAAAAAGCGATTTTCCTTTTCATCTGATATTTGATCTTTTAGCAGATTGATTTTTTGCAAAAAAATTCCAAATTGCACAGAAGAAAAGTAAAGATCGTCTTTTTTATCCTGGGTCAGATGATTCAGAAGATCTGTCAAAAGCTCGCCGATCAATCCTGCTACAAAAAAACAGTACTGATTCACTTCCTGTAAGCTTTTTAATTTTAATATTTTATTTTTTGAAAAATGCTGCATTCCTGCAGACATCGTAAGCAATGATCTTCTAAGTGATGTTTGTACAAATTCTGGAAGCTGAAAAAAATCCTGTGCAAGCTTAGGAGCTTCAGCCATTAATTGAACTTCGGAGTCAGGTAAGCCTTCAGGCAGCTTGAGATGCCAGTTGCTTGCTGATGTTGGTTGATCAAAAAGTAAATGGTAGTGCTGAAAAGCTTTTAATTTATCATCCGTGTTGTTCCACTTTGCATCTTCGATACTATCTAAATTTCGAAACAATAAATAGCTAAGCCCCACCCATTCTTTCAGCGGACTTTGCAACTGAGCGATGCAAAACGCAAAACTTCGACTGACTTGATCTAGGTGAGATTGATAGTACGAAGTTTGACTCATAGGGCTTTCAAGCTACTGTGGATGATGACAAATAGGAAATAAAAAAAGTTGATAATTATTAAGCTCTTAGTCATGATATTTCAATCATGACTTCTGACAAATGCATTATTATCGGCTCGGGTTTATCAGGTTTATCGGCAGCCACAGAATTAGAAAAGCGTGGCCACCGCTGTATCCTACTGGAAAAGGACTCTGAAATCGGTGGTAAACTAAAAACAGAATTTTTCCAAGATTCCTACAAGCTGGATCATGGTTTTCAAGTTTTGCTGCCGGCTTACCCCATGCTTCAAGAAAAAGTAGAGCTTAAGCTCCTGGATTTAAAATACTTTAAGCCAGGTGCACTGGTGCGTACCAAGGCGGGACTGACTAAAATTACAGATCCATTACGAGAGCCTTGGACTTTGTTTGAAACTTTATTTTCCTCCATTGGAACTTTCAAAGATAAGCTGCTTATTTTAAAGCTCAGAGTGTCCGTGATGTCCCAGTCAGAGGAACAACTATTAAAAAGCTCTCAAGGCACTAGCCTCGAGTTTTTGAAAGGCTATGGTTTTAGTACAAAGATGATTGATAACTTTTGGAAGCCTTTTTTTAGTGGTATTTTTTTAGAAGATCAGTTGCAAACAGATGCCAATTTTTTGCAGTTTTTGTTTAAAATGTTTTCTCTATCCCCAGTGGCAGTGCCTGCATTAGGAATTGCTGAATTGCCAAAGCAAATGGCAAGAACACTGAAGCAGACAGAAATAAGACTGAATCAAAATGTGGTTACAGTGACAGATGATACGGTGGTTTTACAAAGCGGTGAAAAGTTAAAAGGCCCCGTCATCGACACAAGGCCTAAAAACGTAAAACAATGGGGAAGTGTGACCACTCTTTATTTCGCAAGCAGCGAATCCCCGATCGACGGCCCCTATTTATACTTAAATCAAAATAAAAAGCTTGTGAATCATGTGGCCGTCATGAGCGAAGTTTCCAAAGACTATGCCGTCAAAGGCGATGCTTTGATTTCAGTCAATGTTTTAAAGCCGCAAGTCACCTCAGCAGATTTTAAAACTGTGGTGGAGGAACTTGAATCTTTGTTTGGTTCACAATCCAAGACTTGGAAGTTTTTAAAAAGTTTTGAAATTCCAGAAGCCTTGCCGCTTTATCTTAACACTTCGGGGCTAAAGACTCCCTCTCAGCAGGGAGCCTTTCATAAAGCTCAAGCGCTAATGACCGCTGGCGAGTTGAACGGTTTGATTAAAAACTAACTTGCCAGGTTTCGAATCTTGACTGTCCAAACAAAAATAGCCCACTCGCTCGAATTGATAACGATTTTCTAAAGTCGCTTTTTCCAAACTAATTTCAAGTTTGGCAGTGCTAATCACTTGTAAGGATTTGGGATTCAAATTGGTTTTAAAATCCACACCTTCGGGGGTGTCCTCTGGGTGAGGAACGGTAAACAAGCGATCATAAAGCCTGACTTCAGCTTCGATATTTTTTTGAGCTGATACCCAGTGAATGATGCCTTTGACTTTTTTTCCATCGGCCGTGGGTTTCCCACCGAATGTGGCTTTTTCATATTCACATTTGAGCTCTATCACTTTTCCCGAACTGTCTTTGATAACTTCCTGACAATGGATCACGTAGGCATTGCGAAGTCTGACTTTTCCACCCGGAGAAAGTCTAAAAAAATCAGCTGTGGGATTTTCCATGAAATCCGAGCGCTCGATAAAAAGTGATTCACAAAAATGCATCTGCCGCTTTCCAAGCTCTGGCTTTTTAGGATGCACGGATGTTTCAATCCATTGTTCGCCTTCAGTCCAATTGGTCAATGTCACTTTGATTGGATCAAGAACCGCCATGGCACGTAATGCCACTTCATCCAAGTGATCACGCACACAGGATTCTAGAATATCATACTCAATCCAATTTTCTGCCTTTGCCACACCAATTCTTTTAGTGAACATGTGAATGCTTTCCGGAGTGTAGCCACGTCTTCGGATGGCCGAAATGGTGGGCATTCGAGGATCATCCCAACCAGAGACATAATTTTCTTTCACCAGTTGTAAAAGTTTTCGCTTACTCATCACCAGGTAAGTCATATTCATTCTAGCAAATTCGTACTGTTTGGGGTGAGCTGGCACGGGTAAGTTTTCAATGCACCAATCATAAAAAGGTCTGTGATCTTGAAATTCTAAAGTGCAAATCGAGTGAGTCACTTTTTCAATGGCATCCGAAAGTGGGTGAGCATAATCATACATGGGAAAAATAAACCACTGGGCCCCGGTTCGGTGATGCTGGGTTTTTCTGATTCGGTAAAGTAAAGGATCACGAAGATTCATGTTGGGAGACTTCATATCTATTTTGGCCCGCAAAACATGGGCCCCTTCTTCGAACTTTCCTTTTTTCATGCGCTCGAAAAGATCTAAATTTTCTTCCACACTTCGGTTCCTAAAAGGACTGTCTTTTCCTGGTGTAGTGAAGTCTCCACGGTATTTTTTAGTGTCCTCTTCATTAAGGCTACAAACGTAAGCTTTATTATTTTTAATTAAATACACAGCCCAATCATAAAGCTGCTGAAAATAATCAGAGGCATAATACAAATGCTCATTCCAATCAAAACCCAACCATTTCACATCGGCTTGGATGGACTTTACGTATTCTGTGTCTTCTGTTTCAGGATTGGTATCATCAAAGCGTAAGTGACAACGACCGTTGTAATCTTTGGCCAGTCCAAAATTCAGGCAAATGGATTTCGCGTGCCCCAGGTGAAGGTAACCATTGGGCTCGGGCGGGAAGCGAGTCACGATGGGTGGCTTGACTCGGCCTGATTCCAGATCTTTTTCGATAATTGTTTTTAAAAAATTCGGGGCATCGGAAACAGTTTTGTTTTGGCTCACAACCAGGCTCCATCTTTGATTTAGCAAAATCTAATTTTGCTTGAGATCGCCTGGCTCGGCAAGTGCTGTTTATGGAGGGGGGCGTAAGCCTGTGTTGCTGGAAAGCTCAAGCGCGAAGGCTAAAGACAATTGAGTAATGGCAGCCGAATGTTTAAAGCTGAGCTCGGGGCTGACAATGTCTTTTTTGGAATGAATGTTAGGGTTCATTTTTTTTGACGCGGCTTCAAAGGGCACAGCAGTTGAAAAACCCTGCCGGTACCAGGAGGCATGATCACTACAAGCATAACCACACTTATCATCAATAATATTGAGGCCCACATAATGTTGATTGAGCTGCTTGATTAAATCATGAAGCCACGGGCTAGTGAAATCCGTAATATTGGCAATGGTCATTTCACCTGAACCTGGAAAGGAGGTCATATCCAGTTGCAACACAGCGATGACATTTTTTTGCTCGGCCTTATAACTTTTTGCTATCTCAGCTGAGCCCAGTAGTCCGGACTCTTCGGCTGCGTACCACATGATTTCGATGGATCTGGCTTGTGGTGGAAGCTCTGCAAGGATTCTTAAAATTTCAAATAAATTGGCTGAACCTGAAGCATTGTCATCGGCACCGGGGGCTAGCCCTGATGATCCTCCCCAGCCGCCGACAGTGGAATCATGGTGTCCACCGAGCACAATGATTTCATCCGCATGAGTCGTACCTGCTAAAGTGACTTTTAAACTTTTTTGTTGTGATGAGGTATGGGTGACAAGCTCTGTTTTCCATGTCCCTTTATAATTTTTTAAAAATTCATCAGCCTTTAATCGCATCGCTTCCACATGGGTGTTTCTTTGTGCTGTTTTTTCATTTCTTGAGGGGTAAGAGGAAAGCCAAGTGACAAGTTCATGCAAGTTGGAAGCTTGTACCAGTGAGGCCGCTTCTTCAATAAAAGCTTTATAATGAACGGGAGCAAACTTCACTGGCCCATTTAAATAGCTTTGATCTTTTAAGACCTGTTTTTTTAATTGGTTGAGTTCCTCTAGTATGGAAGAAAAACTTTGTGCTTCTGCCACTGGTAAAACTTCAAAGCCTCCGCATTTGCCTTTAAAATGGGATTGATCCTGCATTTTGATTTGCATCTCAGGAGTGAGGTAACTAAAGCCTACGCCGGTCACATCATCAGAGGCCCAAATCGGAGCTTTAATGGATTTTAAATCCTCAATGGAGGCCAGCACTGGTTGTGTGCTGTGATTTTCAAGGCCATGAGAGAGGGCGAATTGCGATAGGAATGTAAGGGCTAGTAGTGTTTTCATTCTATGATTCTATGCCCATGGACGGCCCACTGTCGCGCCTGAGGCTGAAGGTCTTGACCAACGTCTAATAAGAAAAAGACACTTTGAAGCTGACGAGCTTTTCTCATTATCATGACTAAATATGGAAACGTTTATAATTGGACTCATAGCTGTTTTAGTCGTGTTTGGAATTTTAACTTATAATTCATTGGTGCATAAAAAAGCCAATGTCAGCAATGCTGAATCAGGTATTGATGTGCAGCTGACGAAAAGGCAAGACCTGATCATCAAGCTTGTGGAAGTGGCCAAACAGTACATGAAGTTTGAGTCCGAAACATTGACACAAATTGTGAAATTAAGAACTCAAGCCATGCAGGCCCCAAGCCTTAATGAAAGAATGCAAACAGAGAATCAGTTATCTAACGAATTATCAAAACTACAAATCAGTTTTGAAAATTATCCTGATTTAAAAACCAATACACAGTTCATCGAAATTCAGCGGGCTTTACACGAAATTGAAGAACAACTCGCAGCTGCAAGAAGGACATTTAATGCTGCTGTTACCGCCTATAATGTGGCACTGGAAGCTTTTCCTTCTTCATTAATGGCTTCTGCCATTGGATACCAGACTAAGCCTTTGTTTGTAGCAGAAGAAAAAAAGCGTGAAGATGTTGATATGAAAAAACTTTTTAATTCTTAAAAGGCTTATTTTTGGATCCACAATTAAAAGACCGTATTCACCGAAACTGTCAGAAAATTTTTTCTGACATGGACCTTAAAAGAAAAAAGCAACCCTATTTGATAGTGACCCTTATCGGAGCAGCATTGGTCATTCTTGGCTTCAAATATCGCTTATCAGGCGATCTAGTGGGGGGGCTTGCGGCCGCAACAGCAGGTTATCTTTACTGGCTTTATTTTTCTCCTTATTGGCATGCGCAAAAAGTTTTTAAATCCATTATGCTTCCGCAAATAGTAAGATCAGTAAATCCTGATTTGAAGTACAGTTTAACTTCAACATTTTCAAAATCTTTGTTGAGTGGCACACAGCTTTTACCGCTTGGCTTTGATAATATGAAAGCCGATGACGAGTTCACCGGTAAGATTCAACACATTCAGTTTGGCTTTCGGGATATCAGTTTAACAGAGACAAAAGGTTCGGGGAAAAACAAAAGGACAGTGCAAGTGTTTCAGGGCGTGATTTTTGATTTCACTTACCCTAAAAAATTCTCGAGCCACACCGTTATTCACAAAGATCGGGTGGAATCCGTTGTGGGTGGATACGTGGCAGGACTTTTTCAAGATTTTGCACAATCAGTGTCGACGCTTAAGCGAGTGCAACTGGAACATCCTGATTTTGAAAAACAGTTTCAAGTTCTTTCCACAGATCAACAGGACGCCAGGTTCTTAATCACTCCAAAAACCATGGAGTTAATCATGGCTTTTACGAACGAATTTGGAAAGGACGCTCATTTTTGCTTTTATCAAAATCGGTTTTATATCGCTCTAGATTTTCCAGCTCTTCATTTTGATCTCAAGCATCCGGAAAACTTGGATGATGTGATCTCAAGGGTCGAACAAATTTGGGGTATGATTCAACGAGTGGCTGAAGTTTTAGATCTTGATAATCAGAGTTACAAAGTCGTTTAAAACTATTTTTTTCCTGAAATTAAAAACAAAGCACCGCTCGCGATAGTTAAAATACCAATGACCATAAGGGCTTTTTTTAATGTTTCAACGGCTTCTGCGCTGGAGCCAATGTCCAGCACAAGCATAATTCCCAAAGCTGCACAAATGAAGACACCCAACATGGAAGAGAGTTTTAATAGCTTCATTCTTTCCTCGCTTGAATTTCAATTTTGAAATCATAATCATGAAACTTAAGATTGGACTTTAACCACTCCGCCACAAATGTGGTGTAAGAAGGAAGATGGTCCGGATTTTCAGCCTCTATATATAGTGTAAAAGATTTTTTCTTCAGTTCTATTTTCTTAGGCGTCATCAGCATTTGATTTTTTTGTGAAAATTCAGAAATTTCAGGAAATAAGGATTGTGTCAGTAGGAACTCTTCGTGCTTTCGGGTGGATTCGAGCGAGTACTGCCATCCAAAAAAAACAAACACAGCCGTGAGGGGGACAATTATAAGAATTTTTTTAAGCACCGCATGTCTCCTCTTATGCAACATTGCATTACAAAATTTTGATTTTATTTTAGGCAAATCTCAAACTTTTTCTGATCTGGGATATGATTAATTTTAATGCAAGCCTGCGAGGTGCCGTTATTTTCGTTTACAGGTTCCAATTTGGCACTTGCGGCATGATGACAGATAATTTCACTTTTTTTAACTGCTTGAGATTTCTTAAGATTCTGCTTTTTTAGAGCTTGCGCACCAGGTGATTCCAATATGAGACTTATCACGTGGACAAAAGTCCATGAGCGCGAGTTGAAAGGAAATAACTCAAATGAAAAAAACATCAGGATTTCGTTTAATGCTAGTTTCTGCCCTCCTCTTAGTCAGTAGCTTTTTACAAGCTGCTCAAGAGGCAAGGTACTTCGTTGGTATGAAGTCACCTTCTGCAGGGATGGCATCGATTCAAAGGTTAGAATTGCAAAAAAACACGGAACGTTTAATGCAATTTGTGCAAAGTTCGAAATTTAATGGTCAAATGGAAAGCCATCTCGATCGAGTGAACAGTCTTATTATTAAGACTTCCTCGGCTGCCGATTTAGCTGCCTTGAAGTCCAACCCAGCAGTGGAATTCATCGACCGTGAAATCTTTCACCCAGCGCCCAAGCCAGTGGCTGGGTTTACTGCCACTCCTCAGCAATTTTCTCCGCTCAGAAATTTTAGAAGCGGGCAAGCGACTCCATGGGGCATTCGTGCTGTTCGCGCTGTGGAAGCTTGGACTGCATCACGCAGCGGTTTAGGTGCACGAGTGCTCGTGCTAGATACAGGTATTGATAAAGATCACCCATCACTGGCTGCCAATTTCGAAGCGGGTCGTGATTTCGTGGGTGACAACAACAATGTGCCTTACCCATTTTTTGACCTTGGTGGACACGGAACGCACGTCGCAGGAACTGTGGCGGCATCACTTGATGGATCAGGTTTTACAGGTGTGGCTCCGCAAGCTAAAATTCTTATGGGACGTGTATGTGCCAGTGGTTGTTCAAACATCGCCATTGCTTCAGGAATTAACTGGGGTGTTAGCCAAGCCGTTGATGTGATCAGCATGTCATTAGGCGGAGCTTTTTCAACTCCTGCTGAGCGAAGAGCTGTGCAAGCGGCATTGAGTGCAGGAATCACAGTGGTCGCTGCCTCTGGTAACAGTGGTGAAGGCCGCGTCAGCTACCCAGCTGCTTTGAACGGTGTGATTGCAGTGGGTGCCACTGACATCAACAATCAAAAAGCTTCCTTTTCTCAGTATGGACCAGAACTCTCCATTGTAGCTCCAGGTGTGGATGTCATTTCAAGTGTTCCCCAAGGGACAGGCTTAGAATCTGAAGTTCGCGTACAAGTGGGTCAGCAGTCTGCTCAAATCGTGAATTCCACAACTTTTGCAGGCTCCTTTGCTCCTGCTCAGCCCATGATTAACTCATTGGTACCTGCGGGCCTTGGTAAGCCAGAGGATTTTGCAAAAGTGGATGTGCGCGGTAAATTTGCTCTCGTATCTCGCGGTGAAATTATGTTTGCTGAAAAAGCTACCAATGCCATTCAGGCGGGTGCTGCAGGTCTTATCGTTTATAACAATGCTCCCGGTCTGATCCGTGGATCCATCACAGCTGATGGCAGTACACTTTCTATTCCTGTCTTCATGGTTGAACAAAATGTGGGTCAGGCTATGCTGCAAGCCATTGAGGCTGGTCGCCAAGTTCGTGCAAGCCTGAATGTTGTTCGCACTAACTATTCTAGCTTTGACGGCACATCTATGGCGACTCCGCATGTGGCGGGCGTGATTGCTCTTGTGAAAGCGACAAATAAAGCTCTTACACCTGCACAGGTGAAGCAAATTTTGATGCAAACAGCGACGCCATTGGGACCTAATCAAAATAATGAATTGGGTGCTGGACTCGTGAACGCACAAAAAGCCGTTGAAGTGGCTCTTAGAGCAAAAGCACAACAGGCTCGAATGCCTCAGTTTTCAGTTAATCAGTAATTGATAGTGATATAGATCTTGTTTAAGGCCTCACAGTTAAACTGTGGGGCCTTTTTAATTTAAATAAACCTTGATTTAAAACCCAGCCGCGTATTAAAAAACTTTTACGTGAAAAAAAATTCTAAGATTTTCCAAGAAATTTCCGATGTGGAAAAAAAATCAGTCCTACTTGCCTCCCTCGCTCGAGAGGCCGTAACGATCAAGGCCCGAACTTTTAAAAAAATAGAATTTGAAGCTTACGCTCAAAGTTGGAATCCCCCTTTCCGTTTAGAGGTCAAGCCGACTGTTAAAGATCTTAAGTTGGGACTTGAAAGTCTGATTATTCAATTCGATTTCAAAGATGAAAGATACTTTTCGAAAGTGGAGCTGGCTTTTGATGATTGGAAGTTATTTTTTATTTTTGTAAGCCCTTTGTATCGCCTTCAAAGAAGACAGTACAGGCGCTTTAAAATTCCCAAAAAAATGAACAATGAAGTTTTTCTCATGCGAACCAATGATCAGCTCCGAAACGAGCAATGTGAAATCATTGATATTAGTGAAGGTGGATGCAGTCTTCGCGTGTCTTATGATTCTTTAGAAATTCCTCATCAGGCCATTGCTTTAATCGATTTAAGATTGGGGAAAATGGATTCTTTCTTACAAATGGGTCGGGTCCGCTACAAAAAAGCAGAAAAGTGGAATGGCCGTAGCGTGGTCAGAATGGGTATCGAGTTTAAGAAGAACGCTAAGTCTGATCAGCAACTTCAAAAAGTCATTAATTTGTTATCGACGGATTTGTTTCAGACTTGGTCTTCCCACCCATAAGTTTTTTTTCAGCGCTGTTTTGAAAGAACTTGAGAATCTCTTTCTTATGAAAAAGCCAAGTTTTTACGATTCCCCAAAAATGATCATTTTTAATTTCAATCACAGTTTGTGGCTGCCACAAATTCTTTAAATTCAATTGTTGAGTTGTTGGCACCACTGTGTCTTTTGTGGCAATCGAAAGTCCTAAATCTTTACCATTAAACTTTTTTTCTAAGGTTTGAAGTTCCAGATTAAAGACCTGTCCGATGCGTCTGACTTGTTCTTCATCACTTGCAACTTGAAACTTTACAGCTCTTCTTTTTTTTAAATCTTGCATGGCCTCTTGAGATGAATAAACCACAACCTCAGCAATGGGCGTTCCGCCAGTGATCACAAAAGCAGCATCCAATTGTTCATGAGTGGAGGCGGCTAGGCTTGCATGCAAGCCACCCACGCTGGTCCCTAAAACTCCAATAAAAGAAGTCTTGGTGTTTTGAATCACAAGACCAATAGCTTTTTGTGCTTTAGAGTAAAAACTTTGATGAATCTCAAAATCAATTTCTGTTTCTTGATCCTTGGTCCACGAATCTAAGATGTAAACCTGAAAACCATTTTTACAAAAAGTAGCTGCATAGTTTTTATCAATTGTATTCGTGCCACCAGTGGGTGGGAATATGATCAAGGTTTTTTCTGCAGGCCTGGCGGGTTGGTAGCTTAAAGTTTTCACTTGGAAATCTTGATCACCAAAAGTTTTAATTTCAGCCTCACAAGAGGAATTAAAGCCCAAATGAGCGCATCCTTGCGAGATGAGTAAGGTCATACCAAGTGTAACAATATGAGATTTCATCCATAGATCCTTTTGGGCTGAGCCTAAAAATGTCCATTGATATAATTTCCTACATGCTTTTAAAGCTTGTGAATCAATGGTTCGAAGCCCAGCTCGGCCGGTTATTTGTATATCAGTATTGTATGAGAAAGTTATTGAAACTGTCTAACTTATTGTCACTTTTAAAATTGACCCTGACTGTGGTGCTATCCTTTTCCCTGGGAGTTGTTACAACTCTGACTTTTGGTCCTGGAAAACAAATTGTTAATTCACAACCTGAAGAAGTGGGATACGTCACGGCAGAATCCCCCTTTTGGCAGGAGATCCAAACAGATGACACTTTGATTGCCCATGATTTTTTAAAAATTGATCAAGAAAACAGTCCTCAACTGACTGAAGCCAGTCCTGACTTGATTTTATCTAACTTTCAAAACCGTGTAGCAAATGAATTTCAAATCCCAGAGCTTATTTTTAATCAAACTAAATTCTGGTTTCGAATTTATACAGAATTTGATTCTAATAAAAAAGTCATCCATGATTCTCTTCATCCTCATATTATTTATGATGTGGTCGACATCACGGACATTTTGGCTTTGCCAGCAAGAGCTCAATGGTTAAACGTGCAAAAAGCAGAAAAAGAAGTGGCCAAAAAAGTTTCTGATATTCGAAAAAAATTAAAAAAAATGGCTAAGAAGAATCCCGATGATTTTGATGATGAAGAAAAGCATTGGTGGGAACAGTTGAAAGAAGTGAAAGGCTCAAGAGCCAAAATCATTCACACGGCGTCTCTCAGTATCAGAGTTCAAACAGGGCAAAAGAACTTCTTTGAAAATGGACTAAAAATGAGTGGTCGTTATATGGAAGGAATGGAAGAAATTTTTAAAAATAAAAATCTTCCCATCGAATTGACCAGGCTGCCTTTTGTGGAATCCAGTTTTGTGATTGGAGCCACCAGTAAAGTAGGAGCCGCTGGAATTTGGCAATTTATGCCAGGTATTGGAAAGAAGTTTTTAATGGTTTCTGACGAAATTGACGAAAGACGTAATCCATGGAAAGCCTCTGTGGCAGCTGCAAAACTTTTAAAAGAAAATCATATGATACTGCATCGAAATTGGGGACTGGCACTGACGGCCTACAATCATGGACCCGGTGGAGTGCGCCAGGCCATGAAGGTCACAAAATCAAAAGATATTGCAAAGATCGTCAGATCCTACCGCTCAAAGAATTTTGATTTTGCCTCGTCGAATTTCTACACTTGTTTTTTAGCGGCCCTTTATGCTTACACCTATAAAGACATGATTTGGTCGGATCCTTTAATTGAAGCTCCTTTGGATTTTGCTAAAGTTAAATTAAAAAGATCAGCAAAAGTGAATGATTTACTGCAGAAAGCTGAGATCACAGTGGAAGAACTTTTAGCTTTTAACCCAGAGCTGGACCGAGTGGTCAGAAGAAACCTTAAAGTTCCTAAAGGTTATGAAATTTTCTTGCCATCACAGGCCGCTGAATTAATTTCCGATCTTTTGCTGGCCAGTCTTCAGGATTAAGGGAATCACTGAGAGGTCCAGCCCCCATCTAGAGTAAGTGCGGATCCTGTCATGCCTGCTGACTGTTCAGAGCATAAAAATCCAATGAGACTTGCAATTTGTGCTGTTGTTACAAATTCACCTGAAGGTTGTTTTTCACTGAGTAATTGATGTTTAGCCTGAGTGTAAGAGAGATTTTCTTTTTCTGCTTTCAAATGGATTTGGTTTTCCACAAGGGGAGTCTGAACCCAGCCAGGACAAATCGCATTACAAGTCACACCTTGTCCTGCTGTTTCTAAGGCCACAGCTTTAGTTAAGCCAATCAAAGCATGTTTAGCCGCCACATAGGCTGATTTATTTTGCGACGCAATCAGGCCGTGGACGGATGCAATATTAATAATGCGTCCTGACTTCATCTGCCGCATTTGTGGTAAAAAATTTTGAATTAGAATCATGGGGGCCGTGAGATGAACAGCCAGCATTTTTTGCCAGATATCCACAGGAAAACTTTCAATGGGAGAAATGTGCTGAAAGCCTGCATTATTGACGATCACATCTAAAGTCAGATTTTGCTTTTGAATTTTTGAGACAATTTTTAATGCGCCCTCGGGTGTGGAAAGATCTGCAGAGACCACAAGTGTGGGGCTCGTGAAATCTTTCACCAAAGCTGTTAACTTCTCTTCGGATTCCATTCCGTGAATAACAATAGAGTAGCCAGCGATGGACAAACTTCTGGCGATCTCAAGGCCAATACCACTTGAAGAACCGGTGACCAGAGCCCAATTTAAAGATTTTAAAGACATACTTAAAAAATTCCTTTGTTAAAGATCTTTACTTTTATCCTGATCAGTTGGGATATTCAATCTATGGTTGATGTCCTCATAGTCTTAATATCACTTTTATTACTTATTTTTTTGGCTTACCGGGGTTTAAGTGTTTTGTATTTGGCACCCCTCTTAGCAGGATTTGCTGTGATTCTCTCTGGTGAATTGATGGCGCTCAGTGTTTACACGGAAGTGTTTATGTCTGGGGTCTCTGGTTTTTTAAAATCTTTTTTTCCGTTATTTTTATTAGGGGCCCTGTTTGGACAAATCATGCAAGACAGTGGATCCGCCCAGGCCATTGCTTTAGGAATTCAAAAAAAAATTGGCTCAAGGTTTGCCATTTTATCGGTGGTCCTTTCCTGCGCACTATTGACCTACGGTGGTGTTTCTTTATTCGTTGTGGCCTTTGCTGTTTTACCAGTGGCCTGCTCTGTCTTTCGGGTGGCAGACATTCCTAAAAAGTTAATACCAGCCTCGTTAGCACTGGGCTCTTTTACTTTTACGATGACAGCACTTCCAGGAACCCCACAAATTCAAAACTCCATTCCCATGCCTTATTACGGAACGGATCTTTTTGCGGCCCCCACATTGGGATTCATTGCCGCTTTTATTATGTTGGTGTTTGGTTATTTGTGGCTCAGTTTTCGCGCCAGCCGAATGAAAAAACAAAAACAGAATTATTTATCAGATCTTAATTCCGAAGAAATCACATTTGAAAAATCTTTTATAGAAAATGAAAAGCAAAATTTACCCAGTTTTAAAATGGCCATTATTCCTATTTTAGTTGTACTGGGACTTAATTTTTACCTTGGACAAATTTATTTTCCTGGATTGACAGATCTTCAGCAAATGACGGGACTGGGTGAAGCAGTCATTAAAAAATCCATGGGACTCTGGAGTCTTATATTAACACTGCTCGTGGCCATCCTTGTTACGATTTTGCTGAATATAAAAAGGTTGGGTTCAGTTGCAAAAACTTTGAATAAAGGGGCCAATGGCTCGCTGCTGCCAGTGCTCAATACGGCATCGGAAGTGGGCTATGGAAGTGTGATCGCAACTCTGGCAGGATTCACAATCATTCGAGAGGCCTTACTTGGTATTTCGGATAATCCCGTCATTGCACAAAGCCTCTCAGTGGGCACTCTTGCTGGAATCACAGGCTCAGCTTCAGGCGGACTTAGTATTGCCCTAGGAGCTTTATCGCAAGAATTCATCAGGCTTGCAGAATTGGCACAAATTTCTCCTGAGGTTTTGCACCGAACAGCTGTTATTGCAAGTGGGGGACTTGATTCATTACCGCACAACGGAGCTGTAATCACTTTACTTGCCATTTCAAGGCTTACTCATAAACAATCCTATGTTGATATTGGAGTCGTAACAGTTTTGATTCCTACGATGGCACTTGCTGTGATCATTTTTATTAGCCAGTTCGGAGTTGTTTAATGGCCCATGATCATCACGCACATGATCATGGTCATCATCACGTAGAGAGCTACAATAAAGCCTTCATTATAGGTCTTATTTTAAATCTTGTGTTTGTGGTGGTTGAATTTTGGTTTGGACTCGCCACTCAATCACTAGCGCTGATTGCGGATGCAGGTCATAACTTAAGTGATGTGGCAGGACTGCTGCTCTCTTGGGTGGGGTTGATCGTCACCCGAAAAGCTTCAAGCCAGCTTCATAGTTATGGTTGGAAAAAAGCCTCTATAATGGCAGCCTTCATTAATTCTGTGTTGTTACTGGTCGCCATGGGAAGTTTGGCCTGGGAGGCTCTCTCTCGATTCAAAGAGACCGAAATACCTGATAGTAAAACAGTGATTCTGGTGGCTTGTTTGGGAATATTTATTAATACGCTGACCGCATTGTTATTTTTGTCAGGCCGAAAAAAAGATATCAATCTGCAAGGGGCTTTTTTGCATATGATGGCTGATGCCCTTATTTCACTGGGGGTTGTGGTGGCCGGTGTGATCACCTATTACACTAAGCTAAGCTGGATTGATCCAGTCACCAGCCTTATAATTGTGATTGTGATCGTGGTGGGCTCATTTAGACTTTTTAAAAGATCCGTGCATATGCTTTTTGATGGAGTTCCAGAAAGTATTTCATTTGAAGAAGTTAAAAATCTACTTCAAGCGCAACCAGGAGTCAGCCAAGTCCGAGATCTGCATATTTGGAATATGAGCTCTACAGAAGTGGCTTTAACTGCACACCTCATCAGACCCGAAAACGTAACTGATGACCAGTTTTTAAAAGCACTTCAGCATAAGCTCAGTCATCAGTTCGGGATCCAACATGTGACCATTCAGGTTAGCCAACAAGACCTATCAAGGCATTGTAATTAAATTATTGTTTAACAACTTCAAAGCGCACTTCATTTAAAACTTGGGTTTTACTGAGCGGCATTTCTAGTAAAACTTCCAGTGAATAGACTTGCATGGTCACAAGGCTCTGTAGATCCATGGAAGCTCGGTCTTTAATTTGAGCCGATAGATCATAGGCTTGGATCAGAATTTTTTCTGTTCCCACGATTCTATAAAGCCTCGCTTTAATGTTGGCAGCACTGGCCAGTTCCAGATCCAGCCTTGTGGATCCGTTATTAAGAGCTGTAAAGATGGCTTTTGAAATGAGGTTTGTATTTTGAGTCGCACAAGGATTGACCTGTGAACCGGGAAGCTCAAAGTTTTGAGCGCCTACGATTCTCCATCCATCAGCTAGGATATCTCGAACGTATTCACCTTCAGAACTGTCTGTTGGGTTCCAAAATTTAATTCTGTCCGCTTTACCGCAATGTTTATAATTTCCACTCGCCGAGTTATCTGTTTTTCTTCTCCAAAGTAGGACGTTGGCAATTTCGGTGCGTGGTCCTTGGTTGTAAAAGTAATTGAGAGGAATTTTAGATTCGCGGGTGAGGTTCACTGTTTCCGTTGAGCACTTCATTTTTGCTGAATGGGCACCGTCGTTATTAATATATTCTTTTTGATCGGCTCCTAAGAAAACTCGGCTGCCATCATCTGAAATAGTAGCCAGTTCGTATTCACCCTCTTGTTCCTGTGAACTGAGCTTCAATAAACTTTGTAGATGAATGGCAAACCATTCAATTAGTTTTGCTCCCGAGCCATTGGATAAATAGGAATTGTCAGAAAGTCTAAAGCCCTGATCAAAATTTTGATTGGGAGCGTTGATTTGTGATAAAAACAAAGGTGACTCTGTTTTAATAAATTGAGGATCAGCACTGAAGTAATCTTTAACTCCAAAAGCATTTTTAACACCGGCTGATAAGTTCAGAGAGGGATCCACGTAAGCCAGCCGGGCAATGAGGCCACCATTAGCAAGGGCTTGGTTGTTGTCACCAAAGGGTTCACAGATAAACTGGGTGGATGGTAAAGCTTTAATGATGAAAACTTCAGGTGGGGTATCAGTCACAACATCCAAAGGAGTTTCAGTGATATTTTCTATGACAGGTGAAATCTCTGCGATTTGGCCTGTTTGACCACAGTTTTGGAATAACACGGTGACAACCAGTGCAGCTGGTAAAAGTGAAAAATAGCGCATCATTTGATTCATCGAAGTCCCCCGATTTATAGAGTAATCAAATTCAGTTGATAGTGGCAAAAAATCAGTCGATAGTATCAAAATGATACAAAGGTGGGGTTTTTATGTTTAAATTTGTCGTTATTATTTCTCAAATGTTTACGGTTTTTGCCCTGGCGCGGATGGATGTGCAGGAATTCGATGCCACAAAAATAAAGTCCTTATTGTTCGAAACAGAGTCTGGACTGATTGATATAGAAAAATCAAAATCAGCAGATAAGGTTTTCGTGAATGTCACAAAATTAAACTTTGAACAAATGTGTCAGATCAAAACAGAATTGAAAGGTGACCAACTGATTATTAAAGCCATCCATCAGAAAAAATCTTGGAATCAGTCCTGCAAAGCCAACATTGGGGTTCAGTTGCCTGACTCTATTAATGTGGTTATCAAACATGGATCGGGTGATGTCAAAGCTGAAGGCACTTTCAAAGAATTCAGTGCAGCTTTAGGTTCTGGTAGCATCAAGGTCACTGGCTTACAGGGTTCAGCTGATTTTAAAATAGGAAGTGGAAATCTAGATCTTATTTATAGCAATCAAACTCCCAAAGGGGATCTTGAAATTAAATCTGGTAGTGGGGATGCCAATGTCACTTTGTTAAAGGGTACAAAGTTTTATACTGAATTTCGTGCAGGCTCTGGAAAACTTAAAAACTCATTTAAAGAAGATGAAAAATCAGATTTTAAAGTTTCCATGAAATCGGGAAGCGGAAACCTGAACATCAAGAGTCTATAAATAATGGACACTTGCCCCTGTGGTTCTTCTGAAAATTATAAAACTTGCTGTCAGCCTCTGCATCAAGGGACAGATGTGGCCCCCACTGCTTTGAAGCTGATGCAGTCTAGATACTGTGCTTATGTTGTGAAAGCCTATGACTACTTAAAGTTGACGACGGATCCCCAAACCACTTTTGAATTTGATCATAATGCTAATCAAGAGTGGGGAGACCGCGTGCAGTTTCAAAAACTTGAAATTTTAAGTTCTGAAGAAATAAAAAACAAAGCCACAGTGGAATTTAAAGCTCACTTTTTAGATAATCATCAATTGGTTGTTCATCATGAAGTCAGTCGTTTCCGAAGGCTTGAAGGAATTTGGTATTTCCGTGATGGAAAAGTGAAGAATTAAATGGTTTGAATCATCTGCTGCCAATCGTAAGTTAATTTTTCACGGTCCTCGGGGTGAGAAATTTGAATCAGTGCCTTGGCTCTTTGGTTTAAAGTAAGTCCTGCTAAATCCACGCGGCCGTATTCGGTCACAACCCAGTGAATGTGAGAGCGTGTGGTGACCACTCCAGAGCCAGGCCTTAAGTGGCAGCGAATTTTAGGAAAACCCTTTGCGGATCTTGAAGTCATGGCCATAATGGGTTTGCCCCCTTCAGATAATACTGCGGCTCTTAAAAAATCCATTTGACCACCCACTCCAGAGATAATTTTAGGCCCAACGGAATCGGCACAAACTTGACCCGTTAAATCCATTTCCACACAGGAATTGATGGCCACCACTTTAGGATTACGAGCAATCGTATTGGGTTGATTGACATAGCTAGCTTCTAAAAAAAGTGTGGAGGGGTTATCGTGAACAAATTGAAACAGCTCTTTGTCACCGGTTACAAAAGCAGCAACGGATTTGCCAGGGTGAACTTTTTTTCTTGAATTATCAATGATCCCTTTTTTAATTAACTCCAGGGCATGATTGGACCACATTTCAGAATGGAGACCTAAGTTTCTATGATGCTTTAAAGCATCAAGGGCTGCATCCGGAACAGCTCCAATTCCTGTTTGCAAAGTGGATCCATCTTCGACCAGTTCAGAAATAAATTTCCCAATATTAAGTTCAGCTTCCGTTGGTATGGAAGCTTTAGAGGTGAAAAGAGGCTGATCGATATCGATTTCAAAATTAATTTTTGAGACAGGAACAAACCCATCACCGTGGGTGCGAGGCATTTGTGGATTGACTTGAGCGATTACAATTTTTGCTGAATCCACGGCAGCCCTTGCCACATCCACACTTGTTCCAAGGCTACAAAAGCCTTGCTGATCAGAAGGGCTTACGTGCACCAAAGCCACATCAAGGGCAATTTTTCGGCTGCGAAATAGCTGTCCGATTTCTGATAAAAAGCAGGGGAGGTAATCCACTCGGTCATAATTCATGTAGTTTCTGATATTAGAGCCAACAAACAAATTAACTACATTAAATGATCCTGCCATTTCAGGTTTTGCATAGTTCACATCTCCGTAAGTGTGAAGATGATAAATGGTTACGTCTTTGAGGTGCGGAGCCATTTGTACAAGCTGATCAATCAGAACAGATGGGGTGGCAGCAGCGCCGTGGATGAAAATGTTGTCGCCAGATTTTATTAGATTACTAAATGTCATAATTAAAATTTCTCTCATAGGACAACAATTTAAGATAGTTCATTGTTGAGTAAACTTTAATTCGAGACATTTTGCCTCAAATGATTCGCTGATTAAATGAAAATAAATTATTTTATTGGAATCAAAAGATTCTTGAAATACATATTTTTGCCAAGGGGATTTTTATGAAAATAAAATTATGTTTAGTTTTGTTATTTTTAACTTTTCAAGCGCAAGCGGTGCGTGTTTGTACAGCAAGCACTCCACATCTTGAATTCTGTCAAAAAATGAAGCACCTAGGAACTTCCATCAATGCCATTGAATCTCAGTCGGTGTTGATGCGACTGGATCCAAAATATTTAAGTGGAATGGCTGAAAGTATTAATCAAACAACAAGAATGCTGGCGCCAATTATTCCACAAAGTGTAGCCACCCATAAGGAATCTTTTTTTAGGCTCAATCAGTTGTCACTTCAATTAGAGCAAGAAAGTTTGCAGTCCAATCCTGAAATGTTTGTGACCGCAAATCGAATCAGTCAAACGTGCACAAGTTGTCATTCTTCAAGCCATCCGCAAGGACAAATGAATTGGAATCAATTGTTTGGGAATGGCTGGGGACGGATCACTTTGGAATGCAATTCCGTTGGTAAAAATCCCTATCTTTGTAAAACAATGAATGCCATCGCCGCCAATTATAATCACATTGTGACCGCTTCCATTGCAAAAATTGAGAATTACAAAGTTTTGATGACCAATGCCAGGGAAATCTTAAGATTACTGAACGATCTTGGGGCCAAAAAATTTGATCACATGGGGGATGCCAACCGTGTGAAAGCTGAAATGGACACAAAAGAAGTGATGCAGTTAGCAGCGCAAAAAAATCCACTGGCTTTTGAAAAAGCTAGAAACCTAAGCCAAACTTGCATGCAGTGCCACAATCAGGTGGCCTCGAATGTTCAAAGGGTCAGCTGGAATTCCCAACTCAAATAAATGCTTTTTAAAGTTTTACTTTTTCTATTTTTCAGTCTTCAGCTTTTTGCCAAGTGTAGAATTCCTGCACTTGGTATAGCTCAATTAAACGAGCAGGGAATTCGTCAATATATACAACAGGTGGCCAACTCTCAAATTTCCATTGATGAATTTGCCTGCTGTCTGCCATCTGTTTTTCAAAATCATTATATAGTGGCTCATTCAAGTTTCGCTGGTCAGGATTCCATTCCGCAAAGTCCTCGAGTAATTATGACCAATCTTCAATCCTTACCTGGTGGAAAGATTCAGCTTCCCAGTGCTTTTTTTTCCATCAATGGGGGGCACTCATCACTCAGACAAACAAAATCCGTAGAGCTTGTTTTAGTGGATAGAAATACAGGCAAAAGCCAATTTTTTGATATTGATTTTAGCTCTGGCTCTGCCCGTATGGGGCCTGCCAATCCACCCTTATGTATGGCTTGTCATGAATCCCGAAGTCCCCTCAATTCCACGGGCCCGCATCTGATCTTTGATGGTCCATTTGTTTGGCCTCGCTTCGTTCAAGGTCTTCGATTTTTACCGCAACTTGAAAAGCATCCTACTTTGCCTGAATTTGATAGTTACATACAGCGATTACAAACAGAAAGTTTAAAGGCTTTAAATGAAAATCCTAGGTTTCAATGCTTGTCTCAAAAAGTTCCCGAGGCTGGATTTTTAAATGTTTTTGATCAGGCGATTCAAAGACTTAATGTTATCAAAACATCATCTGATATTGTGAAGTCAAAGGATTACAACCAATTTAAATATGCCATTTTTGCAGCCAGCTTTTGTCCTTCAATGCTTAAAGATTTGGATTGCCAGTTATCAAATGCTGTTAAGAACTGTTCACAGTGGATTCATCCAAGACGATTAAGTTCAATGAATCATTTAACAAATATTTTTGGTCCCATTCAAAAATTAAATCATACAAATGAAATGGATTTGGTGGCCCTCAAAGCTTTTAACAGCAGAAAAGCTGAAATTTTACAGCAGATTCAATTTTCACAAAATGAAAAAGTGAGTTTTGAATTTCGTAAAGGTTTTCTAGATCCTAAATTACAGATTCTGCCAAAAAACTTACTTGGGCTTAGATCACCCCTTTTACGAAAGTATGCTCTTGATAATGAACTTCGTGGAAGCCAAGTGAATTTACTACAACGATTTTTGTTTGAATCGCGAGGCCTACCAATCGCCCAATGGAGCACAGATGTGGTGGCCGGCTATCAAAGGTCAGGTATTGATCCCCAACAGCTTATTCAATTTGAAGCTCCTGCAAGTCCTTTGCGAAAGGCCCTACGGCTAAATCCGCAGCAGACGTGCGAAGCTCTTCGTGGCTTAAGTTGGAAGGCCACTCAGTCGCTTTAATTCGTACTTTTCTTTAATTCTGATTTTAGAAATAAAGCAGCACCGTCCATATTTGTGTAGGAATAGGTGTACTCAACTTGATTTTGGTTGATCAGTTTTATTTTATGCATCTCGGTCATTTGGGTATTAGAGTCATAAATCAAAAGATGAAAGGGGAATAGGTCTCCCACTTTGCGAGAGTTTAAAAAAATCTGCTCGTTGATGATTTTGTACTGGAAATGAAAGCAGCCAGTTTGATTACTTTCTGAGCACTGGATGATTTGCAAATCCTGACCCTTCAATTGCAGTTCTATTTTGGGCTCAGATGAAGTCCAAATTCCTGCTAAGTCATGGGTTTGGCCTGCGTGAACTGAAAATAGTAAACTTAAGAATAGATTTATAATCATTTTATAAGCCTACAGTTGTATTTTTTCACTGTCGATAATTTTGACAGAAGAATATTTTTAATTTTAAGAGTAGTGTCACAAACTATGGCAAAAGTATTAGAAGTTGATAAAGACAATCCCAAGTCTTGGGTGAAGTATACGAAAACCAGCTGCAAAACCTGTGTGGCCACCTGTTGCTCCATGCCCATCGAAGTCAGGTTCGAAGATCTAGTCAGACTTAATTTTATTACTGAAGATGATTTAGTGCTTCCCCTTCGAAAAGTGGTGGCAAGACTCAAAAAGGAAAAAGTCATTACAGCTTATCGACCTGAAAAAGGCTTGTTTGCTTTCAAGCAAACGGATGAAGGCAAGTGTCGTTATTTGGTTGGGAATCGTTGCGGAGTTTACAAAACAAGACCGCTTGTGTGCCGAGCTTTTCCCATTGAAATGGGATGGCGTCATGGCTTTTGTCCTAAGAAGACTCAAGACTCAATTTGAGTCTATGTCTCAAATTAGAGCGTATCATTACAATAAAACAATCTTTTATTTAACATTCGTTTTCTAAAACCCGAAGAATATCATAATATTGAGATAGTGTTTTACGAGGGGAATGAATGAAAAGCATAGCACTGCTAGCATTAGCATCGATAGCTCTATTCTCTTTTCAAAATTGCTCTGGCACAAGCTTCAAGCTTGCTGATGATGTGGCCATCGAACTGGCTTCTCAGGCGGTGATTGAACCACTTGATGAAGTGGAAATGGGTAAATCACTTTACACACAAAACTGTGCCAGCTGTCATATGGCTACGACAATTTCCAGTAAAGCGGGACGAACAGCAGCTCAAATCTCAGCAGCCATCGCAGGTATTCCGCAAATGAATTATTTAACTCAACTATCAGGACTTCAAGTTTCCTATATCGCAAGAGCCCTAGGTGGTGTTCAATCACCTAACGTTTTACCTGTTACAAATCCCTTCAGCTGTGTGACCACTGAACCGCCCCAAACTTTAGATGCTCGTAGGCTTTCCCGTGTTGAGTACGTCAATGCTGTGACTGATTTGCTGACCAGAGGAATAGGGTCCACTTCTGCTCGCACAGTTCTAACAAGTGTGAATTTATCTTCACGTGTACCCGAAGACTCTGGAAATGCCTTTAGCACGGGAGATAATAATTTTTCTGTGATTCATACTCGTGATTACTTTAATCTGGCAGATGCTATCGCCACGCAGGTCACATCACCAGCTTATTACTCTCAGTTTGTAACGACTTTTGTAAACTATAACCGTGGTGCTTGTGCCAATTTGAATGCTAGCAATCTTTCAATTGAATGCCGAGATGCTTTTATAAGAAATTTGACTTTAAGATCCTGGGGTCGACCGATTGATGCCACTGATGCAAACCTCAACAATGAAATGGCATCTATGCAAAGAGAGTTTACTTTGGCCACTACTTCGGTGGCTGCTGTCAACGCTGTTATTTTTAAAGTTTTGATGTCACCTCAATTTTTAATGCATCTGCAGATTGACGTTTCTCCCATGGGAAGTCATCACAGGCTCACCTCCTATGCGATCGCCAGACGCTTGGCCTTCACATTCACAAGATCTTTACCTGATGAAACACTGCTGACCATGGCGGGCAACCAGGACCTCTATCAGCCAGCTGCATTTCTGACAGCACTGGATCACGTCTCTCAAAGAATGGATCCTATGCTTGCACAGTTCACCAGCGAGTGGCTGCATTTAGATGATTTACCTAACTATAATAATCAGAACCACCCCAAATTTTCTCTTGTGACTCAAGGGCTTACGGCTGATGAAAATTTAAGAGTGGCCATGCGTAACGAAGTCACAGAACTGATGCAGTTTGTATCAAGAACTAACAAATCATTTAAAGATCTTATGATGACGGATGTTTCTCTAGCACGTCAGTCAAGTCTAATGAGAATTTATGGACAAAGTACGCCAGCCCCTGTGAACACCACGGATCTCAATGCCGTTCGGTTTCCAGCGGGTGAGAGAGCAGGACTCATGACCCGCGCAGCACTTTTATTTTCCGGTGGACACACAGAAAATACAATTATGCGAGGTGTTCATAACAGAAAAAATCTGCTTTGTTTATCAACTGCACCTCCGCCACCCAGTCTTCCTGCTGATTCTTTTTCTGAGCCTGTGGCCAATGCCAATCAGACAACTCGTGAGCGTTACCACAACAAAACAGCTGCTTTGAATTGTGTGGGCTGCCATTCACAAATCAATCCGATTGGCTATGCACTTAGTCAGTACAATTCCTTTGGAGCGTTTCAATCCATCGAGCCTGTGTTTGATGCCGATGGAAACTTCATTAGAAATTTGACCACAAACGCTTCAACAAGTCTTTCGCAAGCTTTTACAACTCCTAGGACTGTGGCTAATGCCATTGAGCTCAGTGATGTGGTTTCTGATTCGCAAGAGTTTAAAAAGTGTATGACTCAAAACTTTTATACATACGCTCATGGCTTAGCCGATAAGCCAGTCAATGTGGTGAACTCATGTACTATGAGTCGTATGTTTGATGTCATTAACCAAAACGGAACGGCCCAGGATTTTTTTAGAAGCTCTGCACTTGATAATGGTTTTCGCCTACGAAGAATTGAACGATAAACACTGCGAAGGAAAACGAAATTATGAAATATAACAAAATGACTCGTCGGATGTTTCTTCAAGGTTCAGGCAATATGCTAATGGCCATGCCATTTTTAACTTCTTTGTTACCTAAAAGTGCGTGGTCACAAACCACGCCTAATACCATCAAACGCTTTGTTTCATTGCTGACAACTTATGACTACGGTCATAATTCGGTATGGCTTCCCAATACGTCTGGCAGCATTTCCAATCTCGTGCAACCTAACCGAGTGATCACTCCCGGAAATGGAATGACTCCTGTCCGCTGGCAACCCCTCAGAGAATTTGCGCCGACAAATTCTTCTAACTTGGCGTTACTTTATGGAAATCGATTTAGTGCAAATTTATCTTATATGAATATTATCCGTGGTCTTGATATGGCTGATTTCAGAGGTCACGATTGTTCAAGAGCACTTGGTGGCTTTACGGCCCTTAATGCAGAAATGCGCGGCAGTTTGCAGTACCTTCCTACCATTGATCACGTGATTAATAATAATCGAAATTTTAATCCTGGTGGTCTTGCATTAATATTTGCCGGAGCTGACGGACATACCGAGCATTGGTCCCACTCTGTGGCTCCCAATTCTTCTACTAGGACAAATTCAATCGGTTATACACTGAGTGAACTTTATGCTGAGCTTTTTAATGAAGGAACTTTTCCTGAGTCCGGTCAGTCCACACCTGTTAATCCTAGACGTGATCTCTTGAGTCGAGTTTTAGAAGACTACAACCGTGTTAGAAACAGCCGAAACATCAGTCGAAGTGACAGGCAATCTCTTGATGATGTGTTTGATAAAATCAGTGATGTTCAACGTGGATTAGCAGTGGCAACAACAAGTGCTTGTTCTCATCGAAGTTTGATTCGAACAGGAAATCAAATCACATATGCTACTTTAGATGCACCCGCTGGTAAAGCATGGGCTGATATGATTACAGCTGGAATGATGTGTGATGTTTTCAGAACATTCACTTTAGGCGGAGAGTTCGCACAACCTGAAGCTGCGGGCCGCGCTCCTCTGGAAGGTGTGCCTTTTGATCACGATGAGACTCATTCTCCCTTTGCATCCATTAACGGATCCTTAAATTGGCAAAGAGTGGGCCGTAGACAAGCCCAGTTTGCACAGAACTTGGTCGCACCTTTGGTACAAAATTTAGCTGGTGCCATTGATCCAAGTAATGGTCAAACCTATTTACATAATAGTCTTTTGTTTATGTCTACGGAAGCGGGGCAAACCCATTCTCCTAATTCTTTACCGGTGATCACATTTGGAAATGCAGGTGGAGCTTTCACCAGTGGAAATTACATCGATTATTCCGATCGATCACTTGGTGTAAGTGATCACGATGAAGCGACAAACCGTGATCCCAACAGCCCACAGTTCTGCAACAATTATAAGGGTGTTCACTACAATCGATTTCTTTTGAACATTCTTCAAGCCATGGGGCTTCAGCCTTCAGACTACGAGAGTTATGGCAACAAAGGTCAGTTTTTAAACCGTACAAATCTAGGTCCTATGAATAATGGAATTACAACTGACATTGGGGGCTGGGGATATCCAGTGGCCTACGACATTACAAGAAGTGATTACTTAACAGGTGAGGCTTTAAGAAGAGTAATAGGCTTTGATAATCGGTTGTACCGAAACAAACTTGTTATGCCTGTTTAGTGATACAATGAATTAAAAAAACAGGCTCTGTTGCCAGACCAAATCATAAATTAACAATCGGTCTTCATTTAAAATAAAATTAAGCTGAGGTCGATAGGCTTGCACAACTCTTTGCATGCGAATTAAAGTCTTCTCGTCTTGGTAAATCAAGTACTCGGTATCTGCGGACTGATTGTTCTTAAGCTCAATTTTTGTGACAGTTGGTAAAATCAATAATCTGACTCGGTTGTAGTTCTTATTGAGGAACTGAGAGTTTTGTAAACGAAGGTACTCTTGAAGTGAGCTCGAACTGCTGATCTGCTGATAAGGTGACTGAGGTGTTGTAAATTCTATTTTTGTACCCTGAAACTTTTTAATCAATTGATCGCGAATAGCTAAGTCATTTGAAAACTGTTTTTCAAAACGAATGCATTGATATTGTAATTGAGCTTTAGGTTGACAGGTGTAACCAGTGGACTGCAATTGATTGATATAAGAGATGGATTCGGGGCTGCGACGTAAAATTATTAAGCGATGTTGAAGTTGCACGAGCTGTAAATTTTCAGGGCTGAATTGATATTGACCGATGAACTCAGGAAAGTTTTGAGCAAAAGAGGTAAGGCTGATGAAAAGAATGGCAAGAACCTGAGCCAATTTGCGAAACATAATGTTTCTCCTTGTAGGGATTTAAGTCATTACAATGCAATCATCAATCCGAAGACGTGATCAACAAAATTTACATTCCAATAACGCCCCGTGTGGTGCAAACAAAAAGCCATTTGCTTGGAACGTGAATTGCTTTCTATCGCGTGCATAACAAAATGACACCAACGGGGGTTAACCAATGAACAATTTTTTTTTAATACTCGGATTCTCGGTTCTATTTTCTGCACTCTCGGCACAGGCTTCAGAGACCACATCAAGATATGAAAAAATCAAAATGATGTATCAGCAAGCTAAAGCTCCAAGTTCGGAAGCCAATTTATTAGCTCTTGCAGCAAAGCTTGATCAATGTGCCGAGTTCACAAGCTATCATCCTAATCAAAGTCTTCTTGAACGACTTGTGATCGTTTCTTTCACCATCAGTGGTGGGGGACCCGAGTTTCCAGATCAAGTGATTAAAGGTCTTGGCTTTATGGGTGCAGATATTGACCGTGAAAAGTTTTTTTTAAATTACAAAAGTCATTTAACTTCATCCGAACTTACAACTGAATATGAATATGAACACTTCGAGCCTGCGTGCAACGATTCTGCAGATGGATCTTCCTATTGCAGTGGTGGTTCTACGACTACGATTGGGGAAAAGTCTGCGTTTCGTGTTTCTAAGGACTATGTGATCTACAAAAAACTACCCTTCACTTACGGTTACTGCTGGGAAAAAAAGTATTAATTACTCAATGTGCTGGGAAAAATCAGGGTTTTGACCAGCTTCAATACTTTTGATCCAACTTTTGACATATTTGCTGGAATAATCACTTTTCCAAAATTTAAGACACTGGTTTAAGAAATTGATAACCGGCTGTTTTTCACCTTTTTTTAAGTAAGCTATCGCTTGCTCTAAATCATTTTCTAGTAGGCTGCAATATCCTAAAGCCATATTGCCTATGAAGATGGCGTTCCCGTAGTTCCAACCACCAGTCTTCCATTCGTCTTTTACAATTTCGGCAATTTTAAATGATTCAAGGGAGTACTTTTTAGCAGAGTCACAGTCCTTTTTATCCAAGGATTTGATTGTTAAACTTGTTAGGGATGTGAAGTAACTTTCACGCTGGGACAAATAGGATTTTTGGATCTCCTCAAAAGATTCAGTATTGATAGTTTTAACTTTTGCATTCGTTGCAACAGCAATAAGAAAAATAGCTAAGATTTTTTTCACAGAACTACTCAACCTCGAAATTATCCATATAAACTGTGACAGGTGAGTTCAAGTCCGCTGCTCCAATTTTACGTAAATCAGCCATCTGTAGAGTTTTAGACAAAGTGACATTTTAGGGAAGGGTTTAAGAATTAGTTTTTTAATTAGGCCTAAAACGTCACTCTGGCTAAAAGACGACACAGGAAAAATCAACATAGAGTTGCTATGATATCAGCCAGCTTTCGAGGTGTATTTTGCTATCTAAAACAATTATTATTGGGTTCATTGCAATTTTTTGTTTTAATTCACTTGCCTCTGAAGCTTCAAGTTTAGCTATAGATCTTATCCAAGGTCATCCCCAATTCCAAATGCTATCAACAAAAACTTGGGTCCCACCAAAGCAGATTCAATTGGATTTACCTGAAATTCCAAAGCGTACGTTTTCGAGGATGAGCTATTACTGGGATATTTCTAAAACAGCTAATAAAAAACAAGTTTACATAACGGCTAAAAACGCTGCGACAGTGGTTTTAGATAAACTTAGAAAACAGGGAATTTTATTGCGTGCTCAATCCGTCGCTAAATTATACGGCATCAATTACAAACACATCATAGGGCCCATTCTTGGTGAAGGAGTGTTTAATCCAGCCTCCATTGAAAGAAAGGCTCAAGATACAGTAGCAAGCATCCTTCAAGCAGCAAAGTATAATGGCCGTGCAGAAAATTTGCTAAAAAATACAGTTAATGGCAAATGCCTTCAGCTTGCAAACGAATATCTTCAGTGGAACTGTGTCGTTGAGTCTCAAGGCGAAACAATTATGATACTAGGTGCTGTTGATCTAAGGGATCCACTTGTTCAGAGTTTTGGATTAGGGCAGCTCAGTCCCATCAGAGCTCTGATGATGACAGATTTACTGCATAAAATATCAGGATTTGGACCCTCTAGCGGGCATGATGTCAGTGGTGCTTTTTCAGTCATTCTAGATGATACAAAGATTTTACACGCTATAGCAGCAAGTGCGGTAGTCGTTATTGAAGTTTATAAGCATATCGCAGGATTTGATCTAAGCTCACGACCTGATTTGACGACAACACTTTATAATGTTGGATCCGAAGTTAAACGAGCAGCAATACTTAGGAAAAAACTTGCCACTGACCATTCGGCTCAGCCTGTAAATAATTATATGGGTCACTTCGTCCAGATGAATTTAGAATTAATTGATTCTTTTGTAGACTGATGTGCTGTAACTTATTTCAGATGAATAACTTTTTTAGGTTCTATTCACTTATTTCATTTATTTTTATCAGCGTTTTTATTTTTGTGGTTTTTGCCATTCCTTGGAATCTGTACAAATATATAAATGCTGCCAGCATTTACACCTCAATCGGGATAGCAGCTATTAATTTAGTGTTAATATTCAGCTTAATTGCCAAAAAATATTTTTCACGCAAAGAAAGTCTTAATTTCACTCAGAATATGATTTTGTTAAGTTTTCAGATACTAGCTGCATGTACATTGTTTTTAGCTGCAGCTATTCGAAATTTTTATGGTTGATAGGGTAAGCACTGTTTAACTGTTAGACATCTTTTGAAGCTTGTATCTCCAGAATCTTAAAATTAAATAGTTTTACAATCCTATGTTACTTTGCTGCATAAACTTTCAAAGGGAAACATTATGATAAACCAATTACAAGTTGCTGGCGTTAGTAATTTGCGATTAATGATCTCTTTAAAAAAATCCTTCAGGAGCCATCAGAATGAACAATAAAACTGTGATTCTATTAATTTTGTTAACTTCAATCTTTGCATCAGCTAAGCGCCCTTACATGATAGTCTGTCAAAATGATCAGTTGACCATGAGTGTACACAGGCAGCTTAAGTTTGAGAGCTCAGCGAATGGGTGGAAAAACTACTGGGCGCTTGTCGATTACGCATTTGGTGCAAAATCAGGAACTTTGAATGCGAATATCTCATGGCGAAAGGACCCAAGGCCTGGGTACAATGCTTTGATGATTACATTAATGGACAAGGAAGAGTTTGAGTTTCGTAGACAAGGCTTGGAAGGTGGCTCTGTTGGCTTCGGTGCCATAGACTCACGGGAAGAGATTAAGAATTCATTCAAAGCAAAATGGAGCACCTATAAAGATTCAGAAGATGCGCCTGAACTTGAGTCCCAGGAAGTTCAATTGAATTGTCAGATGATCAATTAAAAGATGACTCTATCAGGTTCTTTTATAGAATAAGACCTAATGAAAAAGTCAGATGTATTAGTATTAATCCCTATTGTCGCTCTTTTGCTTTTGATCAATTCTCAAATTAATACTCAGGCACCTTTTCAAAAGTGGGTCTGGTTTGTTTGGTTTATCAATTATTTCAGCTCTTTGCTTATCATCATTGGCTTTGCAGTCGCGGTTTTCTTTCAGAAGTCTTCCAAAGACTACAAGACTGTCTTTCGATATTTATTTCTTCTCATTCCAATCTCCTTGGGTCACTTTGTTATCGGTGCTTTGCTAAGTGTTTTTGTTAAAATGGAGCCTTTGGATTTTTTTGGGCCCAATGGATTTATTAATCATTTTGAAATTAGCTTGTTTTTTGAAAAGTTTGGCTTTTTGCCAAGCGTTTATTGGCTTTATTTGGCTTCTAAAGTTTATCTTTTGAATTCCAAAAACTCACAAAAATTATCCTTACTAACTTATTTGGCAGATCCTTTTTTGCTTTTGATGGGAAGTATTGGTGTCCTATTATTATCAAGTGATTCTAAAATTGGCTTTGACCCACTGGCTTATCAAGCCTTCATAAGTAGCTGTTTAATAGTATTGGTGTTTATACAATGGCGCCGATTCTTTAATAATGATGTGGGCTCTTTGATCGATGACCAAGAGGCTCACGTAAAGCCTGATCAGAACATTCTTCCAATGACGATCACTGTGAAAGGTGCAAAGGGCTGGGGGCTGATTTTTGTGATCTTTGGATTCATTTTTATAAGTGTCAGTCTGGGTATTTGTAAGTTCATTTTGCAGTCATTTGAAAGCGAACAATATGGCAGTGCTGTGGGATTGATCATTGGAATGTTATTTTTTCTGTGCATTGGCTTGTTGTTTCTTTCGGTTGGGCTCAATTTGAACTGGGCTTACAAAGTTTTTAAGATTGATTCACAGACAATTCACTTTGAACAAAAGATTTTCATTCCCTGGCCATTACTTAAAAAATGGACTGTGCCGCGGTTTCATTATCAAGTTCCTGAAAAGGTGGTTCGCCATTCACGCTCAACCCGGGGCCCAGGCTATAAAGTCTATAAAATTATACTTCGCCTAAAGCCAGAGCACCGGTCACAATCACGAGGGCAATTGATTCAATCCCTGTTTTCATCAAATGAAGTCTTGCTATACGAAGCTTATTTCGAAAAAAGCTTTGATGAAAATTTTGATTCTATCAAAAAGGCTCTGAGTTAATGATCTTATCGCTCCATGGAAGTCGTCAAGCGAACCATTTTAAGATACTCGAGGCAAGCCTCTTCAACAGTTGCCTGTGTTGCGTATTTAGGAAATAGCAACCGATTGTGTTCACATAAGCTCTTGTATTCATTCTTGAGGTCCATGGATTTTGAGTAGACCTCAAAACGATCTTTAAAAGAAGATTCAGTGGTCAATTTGTTGAGTTGACTCATGACGAGGCTTTTTTTCGAGTTAAGTGATTGCAATAACTCATCACCAGACTGCTCGGCTGCTGATACAGACAAGCTTAAAGCAGTTGTTAAAAAAATAAGAAATCCGCTTAAAGTTAGTTTTTTCATGAATAGTTTCCTTTGTTGTCGTAGTTGTCTTGCTATGAAGGTGCCAGGCTATAAATGAATGTGTTTCAAATCGAGTCGAGGATTTGTTAAAGTATCTGACTTGATGCCGATAATTGTCAGCGTGGCAAGCTAGTTAAAGCTAGTTTAAATTAGAGAATATGAAAAATTCATTCCTCACAATATTCTTAGTTGTCTTATTTGTCGTAGGCTGTGGTCACATGAAATGGTACGAACCAAGTGCTGATGGCGTGAAGCCAACAAAGCCTTACTGCAAAGATGGTGAAGACACGATTCAATTTATCCATGAGGAAATTAAATTTGTTATCACCTCTGGAAAACCCAAAAAAGGCTACGCATTATTCTTGGATATCTATGTGCCGAAAGGCATGACCATTGAACTTCAGCAAAGTCATTTTACACTCAGTCTTGAAGGCAAAACCCTGATAAATAACCTGCAACAGTTAAAAACTGTCGGTGCATCAGTAAAGCAGATCACAGCCTCTAGCTATAAGTTTTTGCCATTGGCTTTACCAATTAAGATTCCGATTGTTGACGAGGCTCAGGCTTTACATTTAGTTTTTGAAGAAAATCTGCCGGATCATGAATTTAAGGCCATTCCTCCAGAGATTTTTATCAATGGAAAAGCTTTCAAGCTGCCAGTGATTCATTTCAAACCGAGATCAAAGTTTGGTGTGCTTACGATCAATTGTTAGTAGGATAAGTTAAAACTTCCCGGTCACTTCACGTAAAGCTTCGCTATAAATATTCTGAAATAGGGGATTGCCACTAATTTTAACAATTCCGCCCATGGTTCCTTTTTTTCTTGAGCCGCCACCAGACTGATTGATGCCGACCAAGGTATTTCCCTCGGAAGTTTGTAAAAACACACCTCCACCTGACATTCCAGGAGCGATCACACACCGGACTATTAAATAGTGCTGCTTTGAAGCGGGATGATCCAGTTGTGGACTGCACTGTGAAGAGAACAGTAAGGGTTCACTGAATCTTAAATTTGGGAAGCCAAATGATGTTAAATTCGTAGTTATCTGTATTTCGATATTATCAAGATTCATTTTTGCAGGCTCAGTGCTAGTTGGTTTTTCAAGAATAAGGATAGCAAAATCCTTTGTGAAAGTGGTTGAATCCTGCCAAATTTCTTTAATGCTTTTGGGCTGATCAGGATAAATAAATTTCTTTATTTTAGTTTTAAAACCATTCACATCTTCAAAGTAGATATTAGTAGCAAATCCAGTTTCGTTACCGATACAGTGCAAAGCGGTGAGCACGATTTGGCTGTGAATCAAAACGCCTGAACATGGAGCTTCTGCATTCTGGCTGGAAAACACTTTTCCAACTGACTGAATGGATTCGTCGTATTGAAAGGCAAAGGCATCGAAGCCTATAAGAAGTGTGAGTAAGGCTAAGGGTTTTAAAATGATTTTGATCATACTAGGATTGTTGCATCCGCTATGCCATCCTTCTGAAATAGAGTTGAGTAGCAGCCTGACATGGCGTTATAGTGACGTGATTTGGCATCCAGTGACACCTATTCATTCGACACTTAGAGATTAAACAAGACTTGTTTACAAATGATATGGTTCTGATTAAATAAAAAGGCCAGGGTAAAGACCCTAGCCACAAATGATTGCTGTATATAGAATATTATTTAACACAAGTTAGTTGTGTGATGGTCCAAAGTTGTGACTGAGCTTTTTGAATTCCTGAAACTTCACCTGGTTGATAAATATTAAAGGTGACTACTTTTCCTTGTGAAAGCTCAGCGTCGCTGACTCGACCTGATTGATATCCTAAGTACTTACAAACAGAAGTACCAATGAGGACTGAGTTTTGGGGTTCGGTCAGTCCAAATATAGGAAGTGCTAAACCGTCAGTCGTGAAAACCTTAGGGTTTTCGATCAGCAAAGCATTGCCAGCGTTTGTGATCGAGCTTGCATGAACTTGGCCACCGATGGCTTGGCTTAACTCATCTGCAATCGGTTGTGACTTCGAGTAGTCTTTATCATCAACTCCGATGACAGAAATGTACTCATGTGCAGCTAACATCATAATTTGTTGTAAGCTCTTGTGTTTATTTCTCTCAAAGCTCAGTTTAATGTATCTGCGCGTAGGAGAATTAATTGCATCCACTTCCGTGCCGTCAGTTAAGAAGGTTCTATCTTCAACCTGCAGCCGAACATTTTCGGTGGCTTCACAAAAGGCATCAACGCTAAATTTCCATTGGACTCTGTCTTCAGAGGTTTGTAATTGCTTACAAATTTTATTGCCTGCGATTTTAAAATTCATGACCAGTAGGTCGCCACCACCCGTAACATCAGGGCCTGCGATCAGCTTATTATTCTGCAGGCTATCGAGCGACAGTTTTCCCGCTAGCTCTTTTGGTGAAAGGGACGTCGAAGTTTGGTGTCCATTTGTTTTGGAATGACTCAAATCACTTTTTTCAACATTGAATCGATTCATTTTAGAAAAATCCAATGCCCTTTTTGAAGTGACAGTTGTCTGCGCGATTGACACGTGTGCGATTAATGTTGTCGTGAGGATCAGTAGCTTGTTAATGAGTTCCATAAAATTTGTCTCCGTTTATTAAAGTTATTTGTTACAATGTTTGAGCCGGCTTCTTGTCTCAATATGATGCATGCAGTCGTATTCTTCTAGGTTTTTAATATAAAATATAAGTATAATATCTTACAAATCTGTAAAAACTTTGAAGAGGGTTAAAATTCTTGAATATTTTTAGCTATTTAGATTATCGAACTTGGTTAAGGGAGTGGATATCTCAGCGTCCTAATAACGGCTACGGTGAGCTCTCAAAGCTTGCCGCGAACTTAACCGTCAACTCAACTCTCATAAGTCAGGTTCTTTCTAAAAGTCGGGATTTTAGTGTGGAGCATGGCTTTGCACTTTGTAGGTACTGTGCTTTGAATCCACTAGAAACCCGGTATTTTATGACGTTGTTGTATATGGAACGAGCTGGAAACGAAGATCTGAAAAACTACTATAAAAAAGAAATTAAAGATCTGCAGCGGCAAGCGGGTTTGATACAAAATCGTGTCGAAGTGGATCGTGAAGTATCGGATTCTGACAAATCTTATTTGGTGTCTTCTTGGAAGCCGACTGCGATGTTGGTGTTTACTGGTGTGAGCACTGGAGTGAGTGCTGATGAAATGGCCCAAAGATTTAAGTTAGATTTGCCCGTTGTGCGTGAAATTCTTGAAAAACTTGTAGAGATGGGACTGGTTGAGCAACGAGAGAGTCGCTTTTTTACCGGCTTGAAACGCCTGCACATTCCAAAAGGATCAAGTTTTTTACAAAGACATTACGCGAATTGGAGACTTAAAGCGATCGAGCAATCTGATCAGATAGATGATGAAGAAGTGATGTACACAAGTGTTTCATCAATTGCAAAAAGTGATATCCCCATTTTTAAAGAAAAAATTCTTAATTGGATTTCTGAATACGCAAAAAATGTAAGTGCATCGCCAGCAGAACAAGTTGTTTGTTTCAATTTGGATTTTTTCAAAATCGGAAAATAAGACTTTTAGATCAAGTCATAAAGCCTAAGTTCAAATAAAAATAGACGGCATGGAGGCCTTTTAATCTTTCGATGGGAACCTAAAAAAAGCAAAGAAGAGTCATTAAGATCAGGGAACACTGATTTTAAACCAGCAAACATAAGATGGGGATGTATCGGGTTAAAATAAATGGCATCTTCTTGCAGACAATTTATTTTCTTGAAAATGCGTTTTTGAAGTTCTTTTCACTTAGGATGGTCATTATATTTTTTGGAACTAAATGGTAGGTAAATGCCATCCGCTCTCTGATTTTTCGAGTATTAAGTGGCCAGAATCTTTTCCATCAGAAAACAATCCATAGTGCGTCCTGACCTCATCACATGAAGTCCTTTGCCAAGGTTTCGATATCCATGGTTCTCGTAGAACCGCTTTGCTGTTATCGAACTGTGCATCTTAAGTTTCTTCAGTCCGAGTTCCAAGGCTTTAATTTCTAAAACTTTAAGGAGTGCAGTTCCAACGCCCTTTCGAGTGACAGTGTCGGTCACGTAAACTGCACGAAGTTCATTGAAGCTCGGAACAAGCGCCGAAAATCCTTCGATTTTTCCTGAAAACTCAGCGACCCAAACTATTTCGTTGTTTGAGCGAATGGATTCTTTGTGGCGATCAATTGCCTCGGGGCTTTGATCAGATCCCCACTCTGCAATCACTTCCGGTGGATAGTCCTTTGCTGCCAAAGCTAAAATCGACCTTCGATGTGCTGTGCGAATTTCCATAACATCATCTTCATTAGCTTGCCTTATAATCATCAAATCCATCCAAAAAATTTAAACTGTTTATATTCAGCAGTCATCAACCCAATGCTTCAAAGGTGCTTAAAAACTTAACAGCCCTACCATATTTACAATAGGGCTGTTTAAACAAAATCGACTAGTGTAGTGTCACAAAAAAACTTTTTAGGAGCTATATGAAAAATCTTATTTTTATTTTATCTATTTTAACGACTGTTAATCTGCTAGCGAGTCCATCGGGAACTTACTATTCTGCTTACGAAACGTCTCCAGACGGACATTACAGCCCCGAACAATTACATATTTTTACTGATACCTCTTTGACTGTATTAACTGTGCATGATGGGGCTAAGCTTGTGGAAGTGACTCCCATTCAAGTTCAGGGAAATAAAATTATAGCTTCTGCTAGTGCCTATCCTGAAACCGTTTGGAGTTGCAATGGACTAGAAACAATTTATGAGGCAAGTGAGAGTTTTACTTATGAGGGAACTTATACAAAAAATTCGAAAGTTCTATCTATTCAAGTCGATGGTATGGAATTGAAGCTAACAAATGCTACTCCAGAACAAATTGCTAAAATTCAGAGCTTGCCGAATTGTATTAAAAAATAATTATATCAATTTGTAATCTTCAAAAAGCTCAAGAGTTTTACTTGAGCTTTTTTTATTTTTCTCAGGTTAAACTCGCACAATTTTGCAATAAAGCCTCACTCAACACAAACTGATTGATTACAGAATTTCCCTCTACTACCGTAAGGCAATGAAAAAGACATTCTTACTCATTTTATTATCTCAAATGTTCTTAGGCTGTGTCGTGACTCCAGAGTTAAAGAAAACCGCAAAAGAGCCCTATTATTTCGATCCTCCACGGCCATCAGAAAGCCAGAAAGGACTAGCCACTGGAAATCCTGTCGTGGACTTTTTCGAAATTGAGGGTTGGACCGAGTGTGCGCTAGCCTCTATCACCTATGAGCATAATCTTGAGCACAAAGCTGATGTGAAACCGCTTAAGGACATAAAAATTCCGAAGTGGGGAAGGCCCTTTGAATTTTATGCTTTTTATTACTACGAGCCTTTATCTGACGGTTACTTAGAATACTATATTGTGACGGATGCCTACACTGTAGGGGAGGGGCCCAATCAGAAATGTTTTGATCTTGTTTTTGAAAAGCCGAACGTTGAAAAAATGTGTGAGCCAGAAAAAATTGTCGCTCATCTAAAAAAATGGTTACTTCCCAATCGAGTTACAATTAAGGATCCTCAAAAAATAATTAAAGCAGCTGGTCAGCTGCCGATGACACTACAGGGTTGTTATGAGGGTAAGAATCTGGATATATTTTTGGGTTTGAAGCAAGTCGGATTAGCGCTATAATTGAGTTTCGAACATTTCTTGTCTTTGTTGATATAGGAAAATAGTCTTATAGGCATTTATTAAGACATTACATAACCGAACTACCACAGCAACAAATCAACTATACAAGTGCAAGATGCTGCGTGATTGACCAAAGTGGTACCATAGATGCTTGGGCTTGCGGCAACTCCTCAAGTGGACCATTGGTTTCAGAGGGGTATTAAAGAGCGACTATTGTCTTTTAAAGTTTCTTCTGTTGATTTAAATTTTTTAGTTTGTACCTCTTTTTTGCCTCACATTCATCTTGATTTCTGCTGTCTTTTTCTGCGTCCTATAATGAATAGACTATTCTAAGTTCATTTTAATTCATTCGAGTTCGTTAGGGGCTCTTAGTTGTTTTTTGTGGGTAGCTAACATTGGGACTTCAATTATTTTAGGCACTTTGTATACTTCTTTGACAGCCGACTTGCCTCAATAGCGAATAAAACTAACAAAGATGAGTGGCGTGACTTTCGCTTACTAATATTTTCGGATCTATAGTATTGGAAGAAGGGAAATTAATCCCTCAGCTTCTAGAGCTTAACTTTATTTTAGGAAAATTTATGAAACAAATGATTGCTATATTACTTTCTATGACTATTTCGCTGCAAAGCTTTGCAACGAACAGTTCACATACCTCCTCAAGTCCAGAAATTGTCGATATCGTTAGGATAACAGATGAACTCGAAAAAATTAAAAAGGAATTGGCCATTCTGCGATCTGAAGGCAAATTTCACAAATATACTTTTTATATCACTGCATCTGCAGCAGCTGTCGCTGGGATCATTACTGCTGGAATTGTTGCGAAGTCTAGCTTTGGGTGGATTATTTATGACGCTGGCGAGGCACTGTATACAACAGCTTTGTTTGGAGGCGTTGCCGGATACAATTACTATAAAATTCAAGCGACCGAAGAACAAATTGAAAAAATTGAAGTGCTCATTCAATCGAAAATTAATGAATTAGTTGCCGCTCGTGGCATTATTGAATCAATTCCTACTGAGGCAACAGTTAACGCTCTTCTTATCGAAATAGCCGCACTTGAATCACAAATTGCAGCAGCTAATGTAAAAGACCAACCAAACAATAAGTTAAAGAAAGCAGGTGTCGCTATTCTTGTGTCTCTTGTTGGCCTTATGATTATTAAAAAGACTCTCGGAATGGGCATTCCAGGTGATATTGAATCAGGCGGTGCTGTCGCTTTGGTGGCACTGGGTGGACTTGCTGTCGGCGGAACTGTGCTTTTTGCTGGTGGAGCTACCGGATATTCGATCAGGGTTAATGATAAAACACTTGCTAAACTTAACGAAGCATTAAGGTTCAAGAAAGCTGAGCTTGAGGCAACTAAGAAGCTTCTTGAAAGCTTAAAATAAAAATGAAAACAGTTTTGCTTAGCCTTTTGATTTTAAGTCAGACTTCCTTTGCTGGAGACATAAAGTCTGTTGAGCTTAACAGTGCAGATCAACTTATCTATGCTGAAACTTTTGAGATCTGTCGTCCTGGAACTATTCGATCAGCCTTGAGATTAGGTTTTAGTTTCAACAATTTTACTTCGAATGCATTAAATTGGTTGCGATTTTTGAGTGCAGATCCAGCTGTTGCCCAATCAGTTTGGAACAACAAGGGCTTAAGCTCGTCAACAACTCGCTTGCAGAGGTCAGTTGGTTTTTGGCTGGCAATGAGTGATTGCTACGGCTATCGTTATGGAGTTTTAAATTATGGAAATTTGATGAAGCAAATTGTCGATATCGGACATCTCTCAACAGATGCTTCCAGTGCATTGGTCGGTTTGGTTGGAACTCAAGTAAGTGCTAAATTGGCGAAACAAGCTTTTATGACTTACCCAGTTATTTCTAGGTTTGTGATTGCAAGTGTTCTTTCAGTAAGTTTTGCGAATATCTTGAAAACTTTTAAGCAAGTTAATTCAGACGTATTAACTCCGGAAGAAAACAACCAATTCAACAACATCAAAGATCATGTTTTTGAAGAACCGGATAAAGCAATTTCTCAAATATTGGCAGTTGCCGAGACGACCCTACAAATTATTGATGGAAAACTTTTGAACTCTCAACTATCAGAAGCTGAAAGAAGTATTCTATTGGAAAAGCGAAAATCTATCCAAGATAACGTTGATAATATTTACCGAATTCGTACAGGTGCAGGCTCATAAAATTTGCTACTATCCTTGGCTGTTGATAACCCTAAAAAGGATACTAATCGAAGCGCAAAGATTGGGTCGTTCTTGTCGTAGCCATCATACAGTTAGTTTTGTTAAACCATATAGCAAGTTTCCGCTAGCGCACCTTTGTATTCCGGCTCGATTTGCTGGCTTTTCTGACTAAAGCATCATCCTCGAAACTTGGTTTTTCCTCTTCTTAAAGTAATCACACCATCTGGAACTAATCCTAGACAAAAATCTGTGTCTATAAAATCAGGAACTGGAGTATTGGCAATGGCCTATGCTCTGATCATCATTACTTCTTGTTGATTATAAAACCCATTATACAGCAGATTTGAAGTTTTGGACTCGGGGTCGTTTCAAGAAACCGAGTCATTCAATTTTGAAAAGTTACTCTAAATTATATCAATAATATTCATCCGTAATTGACGCTTAATCAGAACAATTTACGATTCTATTTAGTGGGACGAGGGCCAGAGCGAGATACGAATCTCAGTGAGGCGAGCCAAAGATCGTGAGCAAGATGAACAAGTTTGTAACCATCGCTACCTGATTTTCGAGCCATTTCACCAATGCCGATTTCCTCGGTAGTCACTTTGCAACCTGTACCTTGTGGCGTGAGAAGCCAGCTCTGAGTATATTGCGGAGGTGGTCCTGGGGGCGTTAGGGTGTAACCTAGGCGACGTCCAGGCTCTGCGATGTAAACTTCGGCCTCTATGGGAAATCCAAAGATCGTAAACTTGAAACGCGACCCTTTTGACATTAAGGGCTTCTTTTTATCAACTTGGATATCACGGACAAATATTAGCCATTCCGGCCAGCCTTGAGGCACCGAGAGCCAACTGTAGATGACTTCACAATTCTGCTCCATAAACATTTGATTATGATTAAATAAATCTGCATTTGCTGGTTCAAGACCTTTTGGCCACGCCATTCCCAATTCACGGCGATTAAGATCCATTGGAGTCGTTTGGGAGTAAGAAATAGCGGGAAATAAAAAGTAGGAAGCAACAAGTGTGAGAGCTATTTTTGAAAGCATTCGAAGTATTCCTTTATTCAAAGTTAATAATTTACTATTATATTTCGTATGATTCTGAAGTGAACTTCAATCTCAAATTGAAATTATTGTGAAGCATAATATTATTTTAATACCTGTTCTGCTATTGAAGTGTTGCCTGTTCTATGTCAGCAACAAGTTCAAGCTGTGTTGGGATCCACCCAAGCCGCTCTTGAGTGAGTTCATTCGATGCTGCAAGGTCAACAGTTACAAAACCAGCAAGCCAAGTGAAATGTTTAAATGCCTCTTCAGGCGAAAGTGAAACAACTTTTACACTTAATTTCTTTCCGATGATCTCAGCGAGCTTCTTTGTTGACACTGCATTGTTCTCAACTCCATGGTACCTCGTGCCAGCGACACCTTTTTCAAGAGCCAATCTGAAAAGCTTTGCTGCATCCAATCGATGCACTCCTTGCCAGGAGTTCAATCCCGCGTTCACGTAAGCGGCAATACCTTTTTGTCGAGCCAATTCTATAAGAAAAGTAACGAAACCTGCTTTGAAGCCCTGATCGCAATCTCCGTGAACAGCTGGAGCAAGGCGTACAACTGATGCATTTACTTCTCGTTTCACAAGCTCGAGCGCTGTTGATTCAGATATTCGGGGATACTTGTCTCTTGAATTATCAACATTATGTTCTTCCGTGCTCAATACTCCATTTCCAGTAAGTCCAGCAATACTTGAGGTGACGACAAGTGGCCGTCTTGTTCCGGCAAGCTCTTCTCCCATGACTTCAATTGCTTTTCGATCTATTTCGCAGTTTTCTAAGTATCGACTGAAGTCATGATTAAATCCGGAGTGAATCACACCGTCCGATTGGGCAACTCCTCGTCGTAAAGAATTTAAGTCTTCAAGACTCCCAGTAAGTGCTTTAGCACCAAGCGATGTTATCAATTTAGCTGATGAATCTGAGCGAGCTAAGCCTACAACTTCGTGTCCTGCACTGATTAGTTCTTTAACAATTGCTGAACCGATAAAGCCCGATGCGCCAGTAACAAAAACTTTCATGGGACCCTCCTTGCTAGTTTGAGTTATTATGCCTGTCCATCATGTTAAGTAAATTCACAAATGTCTTTATTTATTGCCTAATCGTACAGATTGAGCTGTCCTAGAAGTAGTGTGCAGTATACTTTAATAAGTGGAGTCAGCATGAACAGTCCTCAAAAAATGCTATTAAGTTTAGTGTCTCAATTTGCGATTAATGAAGGATTTAATCCTACACCTGTGCAGGGTGTTAGTTGCATAAAAATTTCAGTGCCGTATAAGCCCACTAAGAGTGTTTGGCGCTCTTGTGTTGCTATTGTCATTCAAGGTGCAAAAAAAGTTGTGCTTGAAAATCATGTTTACAATGCTGGACCCTTTCATTACACGGCAAGCCCGATAGATTTGCCAACCATTAGCAGTATACCGGAGGCTTCAGTTGAAAAACCATTTCTTGCTTTGCTCATTGATTTTGATTCTGTTCTGCTGTCGAAACTAACTGCTGAGCTGGACAAAGTATCACCAGAATCACCGGAGCCATCTTCTAAGATGATATTCGTTGGTGTTGTAGATAAAAAAATGATTGGAAGTACGATTAGACTCGCTGAGCTGTTTGAGCGGCCAAATGATGCGCACATTTTAGGAAAATTCCTCGTTCAAGAGCTTTTTTATTATTTATTAATTGGTGAGAATGGCCATGGAGTCAGAAACTTTGTTCGCTCCGGAAGTGACATGCAAAAAGTTGCTAGAGTTATTTATAAAATCAAAGAAGATCTAAGTGAGAAAATCAATGTTACGGAGCTCGCAAGAGCATCTAATATGAGTCGCTCCCGGTTTTTTCAGCACTTTAAGAAAGCGTCGTCCATGAGCCCGATTCAATACCAGAAGAGATTAAGACTGATCGAGGCGCGTCGTCTAATGACCGAGGTAAATGAGACCGCAGAAAGGGCTGCGTACAACGTCGGCTACAACAGCGTATCTCAATTCAGTCGCGAGTATTCACGAATGTTCGGAAATCCACCAATTAAAGATGTAATCAAATTGAAGAAATTAAAAGCAGATCTGTGAGAACGCAAGATTGTGTGTTTGAAAAGTGGGCGTATTGCCATTGGTAAGAGGCTCTGCTCGTTCTACAAAGTGTTCTTGTATAACACTTCCTTAAGTTCTGAAAATAATTTTTAGAACAATAACTTAGACTGAGGCTTTTTTGGTGGAGGCTACGATAGGCTACAAGAACTAAGCGGGCCAGTGGTTTCTTTACTGTACAATCTTGCTTCGGAGCGAGAGTCCAAAGTTGAATTAATTTTGCGACACTATGATTCGAAAGCAAAGAGCTTTTAATTGAAGTTCCATAATTAGTTTGTTAAATTTGTTTATGGCTACTAAAGAAGAAAAATCTCAAATTAAGCAACTTTTGGAATCACTTTTTTCCAAAAACGACAATATTAGTTTCTTCTTCTTAAAGAAAAGTAAAATTAAACCTGAGTTTGAGTATCAAATCCCTTTTAAGACCAAAAAAAAAGTGAGTGCAGATAAAGCTTACTACGCGCAAAAACAACTTCAGAAAGAATTAGGAGCTCCTTGGGAATTTGTTCAGTGGAGCCAATTCATTGGAAAAATTGTTCCAGAATCTAAAGTCCATAAAATTCCTTTCTTTGACACTCAGAATATTGAGATAAAAAACCCGTGGCGAATCTGTCCGATCGGGCAGCACTGGGTAAAAAGACACCCTAAGCAACTTAAGAAAGGTAAAATCACAGATCATGATGGACACTGTCGAAAGAACCCGTCAAAAAAAGACTTACTTAAAGGTGACGAGATGGAACTCATTGCGACCTCCGACTTATTTTTAAATCCAAAAGTTAAGGTTTCAAAAATTAATCTTAAGATGCCTCGAGGACTTTTACAACTTACAGAACAGACAACTCGTCTGGCAAAAAGTCACAAGCAGCATGAGTATAAAGATCACTTTATTGATCTTGAATATGAAGATTTATGGGACCCCAATAAAAATATTTCGTTTGGAGTTAGGCATCTTTTTAGAAAAAGAGAAACGGCCAAAGCTCGACTCAAAAGAGAGCCAACATGGTTTGAGGTATTAATGGATTATAAGGGAAGATTAAAAAGTAAAACAACGGAGAGCGCCAAAGTTAGGGAAAAATTAAAAAATATATTAAATGAAATGGATACAGAATGAAGACCGTGTTTTTGTTAATCTCATTCATTGTTTGTTTAAGCTTTTCAAAAGAAACAAAAGAACCAGACAAATTTAAAGATATGTTCACTTGCTTTGACATCAAGCAAGTTGATGTCATCGTCGAGTACGATCATGTTCAATGGATCAGTGAGGAAAGCGTGGATGTCTGTGATCTTGGTTTTCGCATTTCATCTTCACCCCATTCCTATTCCTATTCGAACCGAAACTGGCGCTCTCCTCTTTATTGCAAAAAATTTATGAAAGAGTGGGAAAAATTAAAAAAAGGAAATGAGAAAGTCTGCATTGCCGCCTATCTCTTTTCTCCCGAAAAAAGAAAATATAAAGGAAATGAGATTTCAGATAAAAAAGTGGCTTCTGGGAAGTCATAAAGACTGAGAATTGGTGTCATACTTACTTCACTGGTAATTGCTTCGGGATACCCAATTCAACGGAATCATTTTAACCTATTAAGATTCACCGAGTCCTTCAATAAGGCGCCTGGCACCGATTTGGTGGCCCCGGGGAGAATCGAACTCCCACGTCCTTGCGGACACTGGATTTTGAGTCCAGCGCGTCTACCAATTCCACCACAGGGCCAACCGAGCTACAGATAGAGCGCTAGATTCTTAATGAAATCAGGCACTCCCTTCAAGGTGTTTCTTTTTCTTTTTTTCACGGTGCGTCACAAAACAAGTCACCTTTCTACTATTGAAAGACTTTCAGGGTGAGTCCGAAATTCAGTCATTCTCATTGGTTACACATCGGCTTCATTCAGAAAAGTCTTGGCACAAAGACTGCTCTAGATCTTTCGGAACTCAAACGAAACTTTCGAGTTTTCAGGGGAAAACTCAAACCACAAGGAGAACTTTTATGAATAAACCATTGTCTCTTGTGTTGGTGCTCAGTGTGCTGTCCGTCATGGGGTATGCTCAAACCAACAATCTAGATGCAGAGGTCGATGCCGAACTCACACAGATGTATCAAACATCAAAGGTGACTGCGCAACCGACGAACGGAACTGTTACTATTCCTAACGAAGGAACAGCAACAACCAACACCACAACGACTGTGACTTCGCAGCCCATTTATGTGATTAACCCAGCGGTTCAATCTCAGGTGCAAGCGCAAACAGCTGTTCAAACACAACCGACAACGGTCATAGAAGCGTCTCCTTTAACAGAGTCACGCGCTGATAATTTACGAAAAGCTCGTCAAGATGCTGAGATGTCAACAGAGGCAAAAATTGTTGAAAAGCTCGAGCAATCTCGTTTAGAAGACGAAAAAAGAAGAGCTCAGGTTTTATTTGGTGATAAATTAAATGGCCAGGCCACTGAAGCTGGGCCAGCTCCAGCACCCGCCGCTCCGGCAGCTCAACCGCAAGCTCCACAAATTATTATTATTCCTCAGCAGGTGGCACCAGCCCCAGCTCCGACAGCACCGACTGAAGTGGGAACTGTGGAAGTGAACACAAAAGTTGAGAAAGAAGTGGAAGAAGCTTCTGTGGCTTCTGAAATGTCATTACCCGTTGAGCCTTTGGTTCATGTGCCAGTGTCTAAAAGATATTTCTCAGGTTTGATTGGTGTGAACGAAGTGGATTCAGCTGCTGTAAAAAGTAATTATGCTTTAGGTTTCAGTTTTGGAACAAAGTATGATGACACTTACTCGGTGGAAGGAACATTTCTTTATTCCAACTCAGAAGTTGAGAACGTAAGAAATCCGTATTTTTACTCTCCGTTTGGATCACAACAACAAGTCAACTTGTTTGATATGAACCAGTACACTGGATCCATGGCATTAAAATACTACTTACTCAGTGGTATGGTAAAGCCTGTGATCGGTGGTATCGGTCAGTACTCTTACCGTGAATTCCAATGGTCTGATAAAAATGGCATTCAAAGAAGTCTAAGCCCTAGCACATCTCATGCTTTTGATATCGGTGCCAGTGCGGGTGTGGAAATCGAATTCAGTCCTAAAATGCGCATGGGTTTTGATGTTCGTTATATGAAAAATATCGCTGTGAACCGTGATTACAGCACTGATGTTTTAAGATATAACAACGGAGCTCCCTTATCAGGTCAACAAATTCAAGACGCTGATTTTGGTTACAGAACACCGATTGAAGAACTTGATTCTTATAGCTACACATTTGCTGTTACCGTTAACTTCTAAAGAATTTAAAAACTTGTGGTTAAGTTTGAACGGGTCACTTAAAAAAGTGACCCGTTTTATTTTTTTTCTATTGCAGACATTCACTGAGTCATAAGAGAATGCATCATGATCTATTTCCTTTTATTTTTAATTGACCTTGCAGGATTTCCCCAAACTTCTAAAAGAATCCTCAGCCAAACAGTAGGGACGTCGGCCTATCAGGTTGTGACTTCAAGGGATGTGAAGGCTTCCGTTATCTTGAACCAAGTCTTAAAAAATACCACACCAGAAAATTATCAAGAGCTATCAGCAGATGATGTCAGCCGCACCTTATTTGAGTTTGCTATTTTTCGAGAATCTGAAAGCTTATCAGCCGTTAAATTATCGGATAGCGAACTTCAACAATTAGTGGGTGACATTAAGCCTGCCTTGTTAAAAAGGTCTGACTTTAAAGCTCTTGAGGCCACAGACACAGAATTAAAATCATGGGTTTTAAGAAAAAAAGTGGCCATGACTTATTTTGATTTAAAAGTGAATTCACTACTGGGCATTGTGACCGATGAAGAAGTGCAAAACTATTTTGATCGAAACCGAATCAAATTTGGATCGACTTCCTTGGAAACTCAAAAAGATTCCATCAAAGCTTTCTTGCAAAAAGAAAATCAAAAACAAAAAATTGAGGACTGGGTATCAGCTTTAAAATTGAAATATCAAGTTCGAAATGACATCAATAAAAAAGGCCCTCTTTGATTTCTGTTAGAAAACTTGAAGCCTCAGATCATCAATTACTAAAAACTTGGGCTGATACTATTACTGCCACTGCTTTTATGAACTGGACATCAGAACAGGTGATGCAAAGTCTCATTGATTATGAAGTTTGGGGTCTTATTCAGGATGGTCACTGCCAAGCTGCACTTTGCGTAAGACCTGTGGATCAAGATTTTGAAATTCTCTGGGTGCAGACTCGGCCCGATTTTCAGAAATTAGGATTTGCCAGTCAGTTGATGGGGGCGTGGCTTGATTTTGCGTCGCAACACGATTGTCGTGTATTTCTTGAGGTTCATGAAAAAAACCTGGAAGCCCAAGGGCTTTACCATAAATTCAAATTCGAAAAGTTAGGTATCCGAAAGAATTATTACAAAGACGGGTCCTCAGCCATCTCGTACCAGTTGGATCTGACAAATGTGAAAAGGCCTTCTTGATATTTTCTTTAAGCTTCGATATAACAACGCCTGAAGGCCCAAGTTGGGCCTTTTTGTTTTTAAAACTGAGAGTCAAATGAGCGAAAACCAACCCAGTTGGATGCAAGATCTAGAAAAAATTTGTGAGCAGTCCGCCCTTCAAGCCAATTGTTATTTATATGAAATGGAAATGACGGGTAACGGTGCGGCTCGCACGCTTCGTGTATTCATCGATAAAGACGGTGAGGGCGCTGGCGTTGAGGATTGCTCAAGTGTTTCTAAATTCTTAAATGAAGCATTGGATGAAAAAGATCTTATTCCAGGCGGGGCTTATATGCTTGAAGTTTCTACCCCTGGAGTCGAGCGCATTTTACGTAAACCCTGGCATTTTGAAAAAGCTGTGGGCCGTAAGGTTTGGTTAAAAACAAAAGTTCCCATGGAACAATTGGGTGTCACAGAACCTTCGCTTCTTAAGGCCAAGCAGACTGAAGCTCAACTCGCTTCGTTTTCCGGCGGCCAATTAGTATTAGAAATAAAAAAAGGCACTTTTCAGCTTCCCATTGAAGGAATTGAAAAGGCGCACACATTATTTGAACAGTTAAAGAAACTAAAACCCTAAGATACGAGAAAAGAAGAGGTCACGATTATGGCTGACAATATGTTTTCTGAATTAAGCCGAGTTATCGATCAAGTTGGTAAAGATAAAGGTATCGATAAAGCTGTTGTTGTAGATGCAATCACTCAAGGAATGTTACTCGCAGCCCGAAAAAAATACGGGACTTACCGTGAAATCGAAGCCAGCTACAATGAAGAAACAGGCGAGATCGAACTCTTTGAATTTAAAGAAGTTGTGAAAAAAGAAGATTTTATCGATGACGAAGTGGAAATCACTCAAGAAGACGCTTTAAAACTCGATCCTCAAGCTCAACTGGGTGACTCGATCGGTATCAAGATGGAATCCAATGACCTCGGCCGAATTGCTGCGCAAACCGCTAAGCAAATCATTTTACAAAAAGTGCGAGACGCAGAACGCGAAATCATTTTTAACGAATTCGAACAACGTAAGGGTGAAATCGCCTCTGGTATTGCACGCCGTGTGGAAAAGGGAGCTATCGTGGTTGACCTTGGTCGTACCGAAGCTTTTATTCCACCGCGCGAACAAATCCCCGGTGAACAGTACAAGCCAGGCGATCGCTTGCAGGGCTTTTTATTAGAAGTTCGTCAAAGCACTCGTGGTCCTCAAATCATCATGTCCCGGGCCTCAGAGCAGTACCTCATTAAACTTTTTGAATTGGAAGTTCCTGAAATCTACGATGGAATCGTGGAAATTATGGCAGCTGCTCGTGAACCCGGTCAGCGTGCTAAAATCGCTGTTCGCTCAAACGATGCAGCCGTGGATCCTGTCGGAGCTTGTGTGGGTATGAAGGGCTCTCGAGTCCAAAATATCGTGCAAGAACTAAAAGGTGAAAAAATTGATATCGTTCCTTGGGATGAAGACGTCACTCGTTATGTAGTGAATGCATTGGCACCTGCTGAAATCTCAAAAGTATTCGTCGATGAAACCAACCGTGAAATGGAAATCGTGGTCCCTGACACTCAGCTTAGCCTTGCCATTGGTCGAAAAGGCCAAAACGTAAGATTAGCTGCTAAATTAACAGGCTGGAAATTGGACATCACATCTGTCAGTGCTTCTTCATCAAGAACAGCTGAAAGCATTTACAATCTGACATTGATTCCTGGAATGAATGAAACCATGGCTCAAAATGTTTATCAGTCTGGTTTTGCAACATTCAAAATGGTAGCAGAAGCTTCTGTTGAAGAAGTCATGAGCATCCCAGGTTACGATGATCCTACGAAAGCTGAAAAGTTAATCAATGATTCTAAAACTCTAGTTGAAAAGTACAAATCAGAAGGAACACCGATTCCTACTCTGCCAACAGCTGCTAAGGAAGTGAAAGCCACTGGTTCATCAAAAGAACAAGCTGAGCAAAGATTAAAAGAAGAGTTATCAAAATTAGATGGTCAAACATCTGAAGAGTAAATTCCTGGTTTAAGTTTTAGAAAAAGTATTGAAGGAGAATGAGTGAGCAACCCAAAAGTTTTTGAATACGCGAAAGAAATTGGCATGACGCCCTTGGCCCTGATGGACAAAATACGTGAATGGCAAATTCCCGTAAAATCTCATATGGCGGAACTTGAGCCCAGTGTTCTTGAGCAATTAAAGCAAAAACTTGCGGGCGCCAGCGGCGGCTCAGAGCAGCCCTCTAAAGTTAAAAAAGTCACAGCGGCTAAAAAAGCTCCGGCTAAAAAAGCAGCAGCCGCCACTGAGGCACTTTCAAAAGCGGGATCCAAAGCAAAAGTGGAAGTGGCACCTAAAGCCTCAACTGTGGTTCGAAGAAAAGCCACGCCTGCTGAAGAACTTGCTAAAAAAGCCTTAGAAGCGGCAGCTGTTGAAGAAGTGGAAGAAGTTGTTGAGACACCTGCAGCTCCTGTGGCTGCACCAGTGGCTGCTGAAGTGGCGGCTCCCGTAGCTGCTGTGGAAGTGAAAAAAGTAGAAGTTAAAAAAATTGAAGTTGAAAAAGTAGAAGAAAAACCAGCTCCTGTGGCAGCAGCACCTGTCGCTCCCACTCCTGCAGCAGCTCCAACGCCTGCAAGAAAAAAAGAAGTGGTTGTTGGTAACAGTGGTGTGGCCAGTTCCTCAACTCCAGTGAATGCCCCACGAAGAAACATTGTGGGACGCATGGATTTATCACGCGTTCAGCCTCCTCAAGGACAAAGTTTTCGTCCTCAAGGCAGCGGTGGATTTCAACATGGTAACAACAATCAAGCGGGTCCTCGTCCCGGTGGATTCTCGGCTCCTCCAAGAAGCACAGCCAACCGTGGATTACGCGCAGGCTTTGTTGCTCAAACCAATCCTGTTATTGAACCCACAGTTGGGTTCGAGGATCCAGCCGAACAAGCCAGAAAAGATTTTGCGAAACGCAGTAAAAAATTAGAAGGCACTGGAGCCACTCAGTCAGCTAAAGAGCGCGAGCAAGAAGAACTACTGCAATTCAATGCCGTTGAATTTCGTAAACGAGAAATGGTTTTCCAACCTAAAAAGAAAAAAGATCAAATCGGCCGAGTGGGTAAAAAAACTGAACTTACACAGGCCAAAGCCTCTAAACGTGTGCTTGAAGTTTATGGCACCATGAAGCTTTCTCAAGCGGCACAAAATATGGGAATTAAAGCCCCTCAATTGATCAAAGTATTAATGAACAATGGTGTGATGGCCAATATGAATACCAGCCTTGATTTCGATACCTTAGCCCTTGTGGTGACTGATTTCGGATGGGAAGCCAAAAACACATTGAAAACAGCAGAAGAAATTGTCAACGCGGACACTTTTGGTGATACCGGTGCCGAGCGTGTAACACGCCCACCAGTGGTGACCATTATGGGTCACGTCGATCACGGAAAAACTTCACTGCTTGATGCCATCAGATCCACAAAAGTGGCTGCTGGCGAAGCGGGTGGAATCACTCAGCACATTGGTGCTTACTCTGTGACATTGCCCGATGGTTTTGTGATTACATTCTTAGATACTCCTGGTCACGCGGCCTTTACTGCCATGCGAGCCCGTGGAGCCAATGCCACTGACATTGCGGTGATCGTTGTCGCGGCTGACGATGGAATGATGCCACAAACTCAGGAAGCCATTAGCCACGCCAAAGCGGCTGGAGTTCCCATCATCGTGGCTGTTAATAAAATGGATAAGCCTGGTGCTAATCCAGAAAAAATTAAGCAACAACTCACTGAGATGGAACTCGTTCCTGAAGAGTGGGGAGGCACTACGATTTATGCTCCTGTTTCTGCATTGAAGCGAACAGGACTTGATGAATTACTTGAGCAAATTAAATTGGTCGCTGAAGTTCAGGAATTGAAAGCCAATCCTTTACGTTCTGGAACAGGCCTTGTGATCGAAGCCAAAATGGAAAAAGGCCGTGGACCTGTGGCCTCCATTTTAGTGAAAGATGGTTTCGTGGAAGTGGGCCAGTACATCGTAGCCGGTGTGACCTGGGGTAAAATTAAATCCATGACCAACGATCAAGGCAAAAAAGTAGATCGAACTTTACCAGGTTATCCTGTGGAAGTTTTGGGACTTGCTGATGTACCAGCAGCCGGTGACCGATTTGATATCGTCTCTGACGAAAAACAAGCGGAATCCGTTGCAGCCACTCGCAGAGAACAAGCTTTGGCATTACTTGCACAAAGTTCACAAAAGAAAACTTTGGAAGAAATTTTCTCGAAAGCCAAACAAGGTGATCTGAAAGAGCTTCCTATTATCGTGAAAGCTGACGTTCATGGATCCCTTGAAGCGATCTTGGGATTACTTAATAAGCTTAACACTCCTGAAGTGAAAATCCGCGTGCTGATGACAGCTGTGGGTGGAATTTCGGAATCAGATATTCTGCTTGCTCATACTGCTAAAGGTATGGTGATCGGATTTAACGTAAGACCCGACACTGTATCGATGAATAAAGCGAAACAAATGGGCGTTGAAGTTCGCACCTATTCGATTGTTTACGAGATGGTTGATGATATGAAGCGTGTCATGAGTGGTTTACTCACTCCTGATATCGTTGAAAAAATCATGGGCCGTGCGGAAGTTAGAAACACTTTCACTGTTCCCAAAATTGGTCTTATCGCAGGTTGCTTTATCGTGGATGGAAAAATCCAAAGATCGAATCAAATCCGCTTGATCCGTGATGGTAAAATTGTATTTGAAAGTAAAATTTCAAGCCTCAAGCGTTTCAAAGATGACGCAAAAGAAGTCGCTCAAGGTTTCGAGTGCGGTGTGGGAATTGAAAACTTCAATGACATGAAGGTTGGCGACGTGATTGAAGCCTTTGTTAAAGAAGAAAAAATTCGTGAACTTTATCCTGATGCGAATGTGTAAAGGTCCAAGCTACTTATGAAAAATGTTGGAGATGGAAGAAGAGTCGCCCGGGTCGAGAAAGAAGTGCAAATTCAAATTGCACAGTATTTGATTACGGGCCTATCAACGCCACTTCCAGGTTTGGTCACAGTGACCCATGTTAAAATGCCCAGTGATCTCAGAACAGCGCGCGTTTTTGTAAGCGTTCTAGGTGAAGGCACAGTGCCTGAAGATGTGATCGAATTATTACAAAAGCGGGCCTTTGAGTTTCAAAACTATATTGGTAAGCAGCTAAAAATGCGCTACTGCCCCAAACTCACGTTTATGAAAGATCACACCACCGAAGAAGTTTTAAAAATAGAAAAAATCCTGTTTGATCTTAACCTTGCTCGAAAGCCTGAAGATCAATGAGCTTTGCCTTTGACGGGCTTTTACTAATCAACAAACCTTCTGGTATCACAAGTCATGATCTTGTCGATCAGGTCAGACGCGCTTTTAAAACCCGTGAAGTGGGGCACTCTGGAACTTTGGATCCTTTGGCCTCAGGGCTCATGGTTTTATTGCTTGGAAAAGCCACCAAATTAAGTCCCTACATTATGGACGGCAATAAATCCTATCAAGTGGAAGTTCTTTTAGGACTTAAAACGGACGCTCTTGATATCACAGGAAAAACAATTCAAGACACAGCTGTCGAAAAAAAACATTGGGATCAGTTAGCAGAACAATTGCCGCTTATGAACGGTGAATTTCAGTGGCCAGTGCCCATGCACTCGGCTGTGAAGGTGGGTGGGCAAAAACTTTATGAGCTCGCTCATCAGGATAAAAAAATTGAGACCCCAAGAAAAATTATGAAGTTTTGGGGAGCCCAGAGAAAATCATCAGAAAACACAAATTGTTTTTGGGTGGATTTGAATTGCTCAAAAGGAAGTTTTATTCGCACCTGGGTGGATCAATTGGGAGATCAGCTGGGTTGCGGGGCTTGTATGAAGTCTTTGATCAGAACCGCATCGGAACCCTTTCTTTTGTCACAAGCGCAAAAAATGTCTGAAATTGAAAATGATCTTAAAGAGTCAAAAATTCCAAAAGCCTTTGTGGGTTTGACCCATGCTTTGCCGCAAATGAAAAAAGCAAGGGTGCAAATATTTGATCAAACGCTTTTACTAAATGGTCAAATCAGCCATGACCTTAGACGCTTGCTGATTTCGCTTGTTAATCCTGAAGAGAATTCATTTCTTCAGGTGGTGTCTCAGCAAAGTTCAGAACTTTTGGCCATCGTGGCCTATGAAAAAGGCAGTGGTTTTAAAATCAAGCGAGTTCTAGCGTCGGCGGCTTCTTCTAAACTTTAGAGGACTTTCCGTGCGGCCTTGGTAAAGAAGCTGATTATCCTGATTCCAAAACTTCAAAGAAATTTGTGTGGCATCAACAGCTAAGGTCACAAACCCCAAAGATTGAGCTTCAAATATCGTGGAATTTCTTTTCTCAAGTCCATCGCTATCTCCACCAGCACCAGACACAACCAATAAAGTCGAGCATCCCGCTTGGGCCCCACTGGCAAGCTGCAAGCTATGATCATGACCACTTAAGTACAAATGGGCTTTACCGCAGACCTCTTGATCAATCATCTTTTTAACTTCCGTGCCAGAGACAAAACTGGGCCGTGAGACGCCTTCATAGCGTCCCGCATTTCCGTGACTGCCATTTGATAAATAGGGGTGGTGACCCATCACGATAAAAAACTTACCTTTGGATTTATTATGGGCCTCTTGCAACATTTGTCTTTGGAGATCCAGATCCTTGCTCCACATCATGCGAGTTGTATCGATCACCGCTAACACAAAGTTTTCAAATTCTACGTAGTACCAATAGTTAGGAAGCATGAATTGGGGATTGGATTTGGAATAACCCAATTGATAGCTCCCTCGGGTCCAATTGTTGGATAATGCACCGTAATCATGGTTTCCAAGGGTCACAAAGAAGGGAATCGGCAGCCGGCTGTAATAGTTTTTAAAGACCTCATCCATTTTGGGGTCATTGGGGGTTTTCATACCTTCGTTATAGAGATTGTCGCCCAGCAATAGCCCGTATTGGCAGGGATAGATCTGGCAGTGCCTGAGCATGGCTTCAGCCACTTGCTTTTGGGGAGGGCCATTTTTGCCGGTGTCACCAACAGCCAGCAGGTGAACGGTTTCAGCCCCTATTAAAGGTGATAAAAAGAGGCCCAGAACGAGGATTAAGAAATTTTTTCTCATAGGTTTTAAGGCTACAAGCTCTGATAAAAGAGTCAAAGCTAAAATACGACTTGTTGACCCACAGGGGGGTTCGACCTATAACACACCTTCCATCTCTGATTCTCGACAGCCATGACGGAATTTTGGGGGGACTACAAAAGTTTTTGATTTTCAAAAACAGTAGCTAATGAATTTAAAAAAAGGAGACGCTAATGGCCGTCACAAAAGAAACAATCTCATCAATTCTCAAAAAATTTCAACGCACTGACTTAGACACAGGTTCGTCTGAAGTCCAAGTGGCTTTGATCACAGCGCGTATTAACGAACTGACAGGTCATTTCAAGACTCACAAAAAAGATGTTCACTCTCAGCGTGGATTGATCACGATTGTTAATCGTCGTCGTAAACTTCTTGATTACTTGAAGCGCACAGATGTGAAACGATACGAAAGTCTGATCAAAGAACTCGATATCCGTAAGTAATTTAAAACTGCCCATCCAAGAAAGATTTAAAAATGAAAACTACTGTCACCACATCAGTCGGCGGTCGCCAAATCACTATCGAAACAGGTCGCATGGCAAAGCAAGCTGACGGATCTGTCCTTGTCAGCTCTGGCGCCAATTTAGTTCTTGTTACAGCTGTGTCTGCAAAAGAACCTAAAGACATCGATTTCTTTCCATTGACGATCGAATATCAGGAAAAGTTTTATGCCACTGGAAAAATTCCCGGTGGATATTTCAAAAGGGAAGGTCGCCCGACAACAGAGCAAATTTTAATAGCTCGCTTGATCGATCGTCCTCTACGTCCTAAGTTTCCTGAAGGCTACCGATGTGACACACAAGTTGTTGCCACTGTTTTATCTTCTGATGGTTCATTTCCTATTGAAGTTCTATCTTCTCTTGGGGCTTCAGCAGCACTTCACATCTCAGACATTCCTTTTGATGGACCCACAGCCGCTGTGCAAGTGGCGCGTGTGGATGGTCAATTCTTGGCGAACCCTACTCCTCAGCAACTGGAAAAATCCGATGTGGATTTGATCGTAGCTGGAACTCGTCAGGGGTTATTGATGGTGGAAGGTGAAACGAAGCTTATTTCTGAAGCTGATACATTAGCGGCTTTAAAATTTGGTCACCAGTCTTTGATTCCATTGCTTAACGCTCAAGATGAGCTCCGTGAAAAAGCGGGATCTAAACAAAAGCGAGTTTTTGTAGCGCCTCAGATTGATGCTGATTTTAAAGCACAGGCTTCAAAGTTACTCACGCCAATGATTGAAAAAGCCTTGAACGTGAAAGACAAAACCGAGCGCTATGCTTTGGTCACAGAAGCAAAGTTGAAAGCGAAAGCAGATCTGATTGCAACTTTAACAGATGCTAATTTGGCTGCTAAGCGCACAAAAGAACTGTCCACTATTATCGATGACATCAAATACACTGTCGCAAGATCTATGATTTTAGATAAAGCTCACCGCATTGACGGTCGTGATATGAAAACCGTACGTCCCATTGCTTGTGAAGTCAGTGTTTTGCCTCGTGCCCATGGATCTTCTCTGTTTACTCGTGGTGAGACTCAGTGCTTAGGCGCTGTGACACTGGGTACTGGTGACGATGAGCAAATGGTGGATACACTATTAGGAAATATTAAACGTCGCTTTATGCTTCATTATAACTTCCCCCCATTTTCTGTGGGTGAAGTGGGCCGGTTCGGTGGACAAGGTCGCCGTGAAATTGGTCACGGAGCTTTGGCAGAACGGGCTGTTAAGGCCATTATTCCTGATCAAGCTCAGTTTCCTTATACACTTAGAATTGTAAGCGAAGTTTTAGAAAGCAATGGGTCTTCTTCAATGGGAACAGTATGTGCAGCCACTCTTGCCTTGCTTGATGCTGGTGTGAAAATTAAGGCCAACGTGGCAGGTATTGCCATGGGTCTGATTAAAGAGGGCGAAAAGTACGCAGTCCTCACAGATATCTTGGGTGATGAAGATCATCTGGGTGATATGGATTTCAAAGTGGCTGGAACGGCTGAAGGTATTACAGCTTTACAAATGGATATCAAAATTGACTCTGTCACTTTTGATGTGATGGAAAAAGCTTTGTTACAAGCCAAAGAAGGCCGTCTTCACATCTTAGGTGAGATGGAAAAAGTGATGAAAACTCCTCGTGGTCAGATCTCTGAATTTGCCCCACGAATCGAAACAATCCAAATCAAACCAGAAAAGATTCGTGAAGTGATCGGCCCGGGTGGAAAAGTGATTAAAAGCATCACAGAAGCCACAGGTGTTAAGATCGAGATCGAAGACTCTGGTAAGATTCACGTGGCCTCAAGTGATCCAGAAGCAACAAAGCGTGCGATTGCCATGATCAATGACATCGTAGCAGAAGCTGAAGTAGGCAAAGCCTACAAAGGCCGCGTTGTGAAGATTGCTGAATTTGGTGCGTTTGTTGAAATCATGCCGAACACTCAAGGACTCTTACATATTTCTGAAATTTCCCATGAAAGAATTCGTCAGGTCACTGATGTTCTTAAAGAGGGTGAAGAAATTGAAGTTAAAGTTCTTGAAGTGGACCGCGCTGGTCGCATCAAGCTTTCTCGCAAAGCTCTTCTTCAGTAATGGATCGAAAGTTCAAAAAAACGAGGCTTTCCAGCGGCATCACAGTTGTCAGTGAATATCACTCACAAACTCGAAGTGCCTCGGTTGGGATTTGGGTGGATCGTGGCACACGTCACGAACCCCATGATCAAATTGGAATCTCTCATTTGCTTGAGCATATGGTTTTTAAAGGCACAAATTCTAGATCTGCCTATCAAATCGCAAAATCCCTTGAAGCCCTTGGTGGTGATCTCAACGCCTTCACATCCAGGGAAAACACCTGCTACCATGCACTCGTATTAAAAGATCATTTACCGCAAGCCTTTGAAGTTTTAGCGGATCTTGTCAGTCATATGAAGTTTTCTAAAAAAGACTTTGCCATGGAAAAAAGTGTGATCCTTCAAGAAATTGCCATGTCAGAGGAAAATCCAGAAGATTTCATTTATGATTTATTTTTTGAGTCCTGTTTTGAGGGCAGTGAATTAGGCCGATCCATTCTTGGATCCATCAGAACCATCACCCATATGACCATGGCTGAAATTTACAGGCATTACAAAACTCACTATCAGGGTAGCAATCTGTTGGTCAGTGCTGCTGGGCAAGTGGATCATGAAGAAATCGTTTTATTAGCAAAAAAGTTTTTAGCACAAAAAAAATCCAAGCCTCCGAAGGTGAAAGAAAAAAAACCTCGATGGAAAGTGGCTCGTAAAATTAAAGAAAAAAACACAGAACAAGTTCACTGTTTACTGGGTCTTCCTTTTCCTAGTGTCATGTCCAAGGATCGCTTCCACGGAGTTATCTTAAATACTTTGTTGGGCGGGGGAATGACTTCTAGACTTTACCAAAATGTTCGCGAGCGTAAGGGTCTTGCTTATTCCATCTACTCCTCGATGAATAGTTTTAAAGACTGCGGTGTTTTGAATATCTACGCGGGTGTTGACGGTGAAAAATTAGAACAACTTGTGGAAATCGTGGCTCATGAATTGAAGCGATTGAAGAAACAGGGCTTAAGAAAATCGGAACTAGAAAGTTACAAGACTCAGGTGGTGGGTCAACTTTTGTTAGGTGCTGATGATGCTGAAAACAGAATGAATTCCATAGCCATCAACGAAGCCTTGTTTTCCGAATACCGATCACCTGAACAAGTGGTTCAGATGATTCAAAGTATCAGCCTTACTGAAATGCATCAGTTCATTGAAACTTGGATCCAGCCTGAAAAAATGGCGGGTTGTTTGATGGGGCCAGATCTTTCACAAAAAGAGCAGTGGTGGAAAGAAGTGGAGTTTGTATGAACAATGTAAATATCAAAATTAAAATTCTTGAACATTTTAAAGGTGATCTGCCTGCTTATCAATCAGCTGGTGCGAGTGGCTTTGACGTTAGGGCTCAGTTATCTGAAACCGTTCAGTTGCAGCCAGGCCAGCGTGCCATGATCCCCACAGCACTGAGCTTTGAAATTCCTGTTGGTTTTGAAATTCAAGCCCGCCCGCGCAGCGGATGGGCAGCAAAAGAAGGACTCACTGTTTTAAACACACCTGGCACTATCGATGCGGATTACCGCGGAGAAGTGAAAATCATTGTCATCAATTTAGGTGATAAGCCTGTGATGATTCATGATCAAGACCGTGTCGCTCAACTTGTGGTAGCTCCTGTTTATCAAGCCATCTTTCATAGGAGCGAACAGCTTTCAGAAACAGAACGTGGAGCCGGCGGATTTGGCTCCACTGGAAAAAAATAGAATAAAAATTTTTTTATTTTTCAAGCTGAACGTCTAGCTAGCCCCCGATTATGGTCTGGAATTTTTCATTTAAAGACATAAGACTCGTCTCGTCCTGATTCTCTGGACGTTAATCTTTTTTCATATCCACCCAATGTCCTGAAAATCTGGACATCAGTCTCGTAAACTAATCCTCACACAGTCCGAAAGGTGTGGTGTCGGAAGTCGAGTGGGACCAAGATCTTAAGAACAAGGTCAAGTTCCTACCAGACGAGTAGACAGGTGATAACGGAAAAACAAAACAATTAACGGAGGAACGAAACATGGGACTAAGAGTATCAACAAACATAGCAGCAGTGAACGCACAAAGAAATCTAGTAACAAGCCAGCGAGTGATTCAAAACAGTATGGCACAACTCGCTTCAGGTAGCCGTATCAATAAGGCCGCTGACGATGCCGCAGGACTTGCGATCTCTGAAGGTCTTAAGTCTCAGCTCCGATCAGGCTTACAAGCCACACGAAACGCCAACGACGGTATCTCAATGATTCAAACAGGTGAAGGTGGATTGAATGAGATTTCAAACATTGTCACTCGCCTCAGAGAACTTGCGATTCAAGGAGCTTCAGACACCGTAGGTGATACTGAGAGAAAATTCTTGGATAAAGAAGTTCAACAAATGAAATCTGAAATTGACCGAATTGCAAATGTAACAACTTGGGGTACAACAAAATTACTTGATGGAAACTCGCCTCAATTTGATTTCCAAGTGGGTCTTTATGGTGATGCAACAGACAACCGCATCAGTTGGGATCCTTCAGAAAATAATGCAACCTTAGATGGTCTTGATCTTTCAAGTCTTGATTTCACATCTAAAGATGGTGCTCAAGATGCTTTGGCCCTTTTGGATACTGCACAAAGCAACGTCAATGGAATGCGCTCAAATATGGGTGCTTTACAAAATCGTATGACATCCACAGTTGATAATTTAATGAATCAGCATGAAAACTTGAGTGCAGCTAATTCACGAATTCGTGACACGGACGTGGCTCAATCTTCATCTGAAATGACACGAAATAATATTTTACTTCAAGCCGGAGTTTCAACAATGGCACAAGCGAACTCAATTAATTCAGTCGCTTTGAAGTTAATTGGTTAATAATTTAATTTAAGTTTCCATGGTCCGAACCGTCCATCCGTTAAAGAGTTAGGTGAATTCATGTTCACCTAACTCTTGCCTTCATAAACGAGTGGCGATGATTTTTTCCCAGATCCAAACGGCAAAAATCATGAGGTACAGAAGTGAAACCAACTGAATGGATTTTTTTTTGTTAAGATTCAACTTATCCGTCAGGCCCACAATCATCAAAAGGGCCGAAAAAGCCAGACCGATCAAAGTAATCGGTGGTACAAGACTTGATAAAGTGTGAACCAATAAAAATGGGATATTAGCTAAAATAACCAGGTGAAAAATTTCTAAGAAGTTCACCATTCTTTTTTCAAAAACCTGAAAGTAATAATAAAAAAAGCCTGCTAAAATGTGGCTCGTTACAAAAGTAATGATAGGCATAAAAATCAGACCAAAAGCGATATGATAGATATTGGGTGGGATCAATCCATTTAATATGCCTGCAGCAATGGAAATAACAGCATAATAAAGAATGGATTTTTGCCATGACCACGGCAGTGGAAAGCTAATTTCATTCAGTGGATTTTTTAAAAATTTCAATATTAAAAGAAAGTCTTTTTTGATCTCTTGAATTTGAGGAGTCACATCACGAATATCAGCCATTACTGATGACAATGAAGCTAAATCTGAATAATGACAATACAATGATAGACCTTGGTCGAGTATCATCGTTTTCAATTTTGCTGCTATACTTAATAAATGAGTCCGAAAAAAGAAAAAGTCTTTTGTGCCTTTTGCCGAACACCCCATGAGGTCTTCAAAGAAAAATCCTTTGGCCTTCGGCACATGATTTTAAGTGGACTGGCTTCTTTGTGTCTAAGCTTTGTGATCTGGAAAACCTACAATCCTAAAAGCTTACTCTTTTTTGTGACGGGTCTTATGCTGGCAGAGGTTTTTTTAAGACTTCGCTGGAGGCTGCATATCAATTGCCGAACCTGTGGTTTTGATCCTGTACTATATAAAAAAAATCCCGAACAAGCCGCTGAAAATGTAAAGGCTTTTTTAGTTAAACGTCAGGCCGAGCCAGGATACTTGCTTAGAAAGCCATTGGATTTACCGCCGCGTCCTCCATCACAAACAAAACCCAATAAGCTCGGTCCCAGTTCAAAAAGCCTTTCCACTCGAATCTAAATAGAGTAGTGTCCTAGGCACATATGAAATCTTTAGTGATCATTCCGACCTACAATGAAATCGAAAATATAGCTGAAATCGTGCCTCAGGTTTTTTTAAAAAATCCAGCGGTGCATATTCTTGTGGTTGATGATAATTCTCCGGATGGTACAGCAAAAAAAGTTCAACAAATGCAAAGTCAGCATCAAGACAGATTACATTTGCTGAACCGATCAGGAAAGCAAGGCCTGGGAAAAGCTTACTTGGCAGGTTTTGAGTGGGCTTTGCAAAATTCCTATGACCTTATCATTGAAATGGATGCGGATTTTTCCCATCGACCTGAAGACCTCGTGAAAGTGTTATCGGCCGCTGAAAATCCTCAAACTGATTTTGTTATTGGCTCACGCTACGTACCTGGCGGTGAAACCATCAATTGGAGCTTTCTTAGGAAGCTCATTTCTCGAGGCGGCAGTCTTTATTCAAGGTTAATCCTGGGTTTCCCCATCCGTGATTGGACCGGAGGCTTTAATGCTTGGAAAGCCCCCGTTTTGCAAAAAATGGGGCTTGGACAGATTCAGTCCAATGGATATAGCTTTCAAATTGAGCTTAAATACAAAGCTTCAAAAAACGGTTTTCAAGTGCAAGAGGTTCCCATCGTTTTTGCTGATCGCCGCGTCGGGCAAAGTAAAATGAATCTCTCCATTGTTCTTGAGGCCTTTTACCGCGTCTGGCAAATCCGTTCTTGACAGGTTTTGCGAAGCATCAGTAGCTTCCCGGTCACCTATGATTCAACTTTTATCCCCTGAAGTCCGAGATCAAATTGCAGCTGGTGAAGTCGTCGAAAGACCGGCCCATCTTGTTAAAGAACTGATCGAAAACAGTTTGGATGCAGGGGCGACAAAAATAAAAGTTGTTGTCGCAGACAATTGTCGAAGTATACAAGTTACAGACAACGGATCAGGAATTCCTGAATCTGAACTTGGTCTGGCCTTAGAAAGATTTGCGACTTCAAAAATAAAAAAAACTGAGGATTTATTTAAGCTTTACTCCTTTGGTTTTCGTGGTGAAGCCTTAGCCAGTGCTTCAGCGGTTAGCAAACTCACACTAATTTCAAAAACAGAAAAGCAAAACTCGGCCTATCAAATTCAGTCCTCTTTTAGTGAAAAAAAAGCAGTGCAAGCTGTCAGTCATGAAACGGGGACTTCTTTATTTATCAGCCAACTTTTTGAAAATGTTCCCGCTAGGCTGAAATTTTTGAAATCAGAGTCTGCTGAAAATCAAGCTGTTAAAAACGTTATCAAAGCCTTTGCTTTATCCCATCCCAATTGCGAATTTCGTTACTTTGAAAATGAAAAACTCGTTTCTGTTTATGAAGCAGACTTGGATTGGAAAACCCGATGCCAAAAAGTTTTAGAACTTGAAAGCCCTTTATTTGAAACTTCTTTCGAATCAGAGGGTTGGAAGTTAAGAATGGCTTTCAGTTCGCCTGAAAATGTGGCTCGAACTTCCAGGCAAATTTGGATTTTTGTGCAAGGGCGAACTGTTCTGGATCGGGCCTTACAAACAGCCATTCTTGATTCCTACAGAAGTTTGCTGATGCACGGAGAATATCCTTACGTTGTTCTTGATCTTAGGCTTCCAACAGATCAAGTGGACGTGAATATTCACCCGACAAAAAGTCAGGTTAAATTTTTAAATCCATCACAAGCTTTTAGAACGGTTCATCATGCTTTAAGATCGGCTCTTGAAAAAGCCCCATGGAATTTGCAAAATTCTTTTCAAAGTTACGAGCCCTTGAAGCTTTCCTCACCGGTTTTTCAGGATCATCAACAAGTCAGTTGGTCCACAGGTGGGTATCAATTCCAAAAAAAATCAACTCCTACTTTAAATGAATGGCAATCAGCGGCTATCCAGCGAGAAGTCCCAACAGGTGGTTACTGGTCAAGTTTAGAAGTGATTGGCCAATTAGGACTGACTTATATCATCACGCAAAGTGGTGAAGGTCTTATGCTTGTGGACCAGCATGCAGCTCATGAAAGAGTGGCCTTTGAAAAACTGATGAAAGCCTATCAATCATCAGATATTTCAACACAGAATTTTTTATTTCCTTTGGCCTTGGATCTCACGTCGGCACAGGCGCAGGCTTTAATGACTCATAAGATTCATTTTCAAAAAATGGGAATCGATATCGAAGAGCTTGGCCCTAACACCTTGGGAGTCACTTCAGCACCTTTGATTATGAAAGAGTCCTCTTTACCAATGCTTTTTTCGCAAATGGCGGATGATATTTTAGAATTAGGCTCTAGTTTTGTTTTTGAAAAAAAATTAATTGATATCTGTGCCACTTTTGCCTGTCATTCAGTGGTACGAGCAGGGCAAGCACTAAGCCATGGGGAAATGAAATCATTATTGGAACAAATGGATGAATTTCCACTATCCAGCTTCTGTCCTCACGGTCGACCTGTATCAATTAAGTGGAGCTTTGCAGAACTTGAAAAAGAATTTGGCCGAAGAAATTAGCATGCGAAATTTTTTATTTTTATCCGGTCCTACAGCCTCGGGTAAAACCAGGCTTGCCATAGAATTAGCCAAAAAATTTGGTGCTGTTATTTTTAATTGTGACTCTATTCAGGTCTATCACGAGCTTAATATTGGGGCGGCTAAACCTTCACCACAGGAAAGATCCGAAGTTCCTCACTTTTTATTTGATGTGATGTCAGCACCTGATGTGATGACAGCCGGCAAATATAGAAAATTTTTTTTAAATGAATTGGAAAATATTCCCGAAACTCAGTTGATCATTGTGGTGGGGGGCACGGGATTTTATTACCGAGCTTTAGAAAAAGGACTCTTTGATATCTCAGAAACCCCCGTTGAGATCAAAGAAGCATTGAATGAAGAACTCAAATCAAACGGGGGAAAAACAGACCTGTTTTGGCAGGAGATTTTAAATCGAGATCCTGAATATGCAGGTAAAATCCATCCCAACGATGAGTACCGGATCCTGCGAGCTATAGAGATTCTAAGGCAAAATCCTGATACAAATGTGACCCTGTTGAATCAGGGAAAAATCAATGACAGTGAATCCACCACCATCGGACGTATTTTGAAATTGCATCTGCAACTAGAGCCTTCTTTATTAAATCAAAGAATCGAGCAACGAGTAAAACAAATGTTTGATAATGGAATGATTGAAGAAGTTGAAAGTCTTCTGGGCAAAGGTCTAAAGACTTGGTCCCCATTGTCATCAGTGGGCTATTTTGAAGTCTGTCAGTATTTGCTGGGCCATGAAAATCGCCTGGGTCTAGAGGAAAGAATTTTAATTTCCACTCGTCAGCTCGCTAAAAAACAAAGAACTTGGTTTAAAAAAGAGCCCGATTTGATAGCACTGGATGCCACTGAACCTGGCTCTTTAAAAACAAAGGCTGAAGCTCATCTTGCCAGCTTTCTTTCAAACATGTAGACTCTGAACATGAAAAGCATGACAGGCTACGGCACATCTCGTGCTCACTCATCACTTGCGCTATTAGAAATTTCCATCCGTTCGGTGAACGGAAGGTTTCTTGAACCTCGGTTTCATTTACCAAAAGAGTATTTTAGTTTAGAACCCGAGCTTAAAAAAAGGCTGCAAAATAGTATTAAACGTGGAACGGTAGACGTTTTTATTCAAAGGCGTGCAGCTCCTGAAGCCGCTGCAAAATCTTTAACATTGAATCGACCGCTAGCAAAACGCTACACAGAAGTCTTAACGGATCTCTCTAAAATTATGAAATCTCCGGCCGTCTTCAGGGTAGAATCCATCGCCCATTGGCCCGATGTGATTTCCAGAGACATGGGCAGTGAAATCACAGAGCAAGAAAAGAAAATGGTTTATAAGGCTTACGAAGCCGCTTTACAGGGATGCCACAAAGAGCGCCAACGTGAAGGTCAAAATTTACGTAAAGAATTAGAAAAAACCTTAAAGCTTTTGGAAAAAACAGTTCTGCAAATTCAAAGTTTGCGCGGACTTGCGGATCAAGATTTACAAAACAAATTTGAGCTCAGACTTCGTGCAAGACTTAAAGGGATCGAAGTCGACCCTCAAAGATTATCGCAAGAAGTTTTGATTCAGCTTGAAAAATCAGATGTGAATGAAGAAATCGTAAGACTACTCGAGCACATTAAAAATGTGCAAAAACTTTTATCCAGCTCTGAATCAGAAGGTAAAAAACTGGATTTTTATATTCAGGAATTACACAGAGAAATGAATACGATTGGCTCAAAGTCTCAAGTGTCTGTGATTACGCAATCCGTGGTGGAAGGAAAAACCATCATCGAAAGATTGCGGGAACAGGTGCAAAACATTGAATAAAATCACTGAAACCGGAAAAATGTTAATTCTAGCAGCTCCTAGCGGAGCCGGTAAAAGTAGCTTTGTTGACCGTATTTGCCAAGAAGATGACCGGTTTGTTGATACAGTAACTTATACAACCAGAAGTATGCGTAAAGGCGAGTCCGAAGGCTTTCCTTATCACTATGTCAGTCGTGAAGAATTTGAGCTCAAAATCAGCCAAGATTTTTTTATCGAATGGGCTGTGGTTCATAACCAACTTTATGGAACTCCTGTTTATCAAATCGAAGAGGCTTGGAAAAAAAACAAGTGCATTATTATGGATGTGGATGTTCAAGGGGCTAAAACTTTTAAAGAAAAGTTCCCGTCAGCCAAAACAGTGTTTATCTTACCACCAAGTATTGACGAGCTGCGTCGCAGAATTGTCATCCGTGATGGGCGGGTCCCTCAGGATCTGGAAGTCCGAATGAAAAACGCGGAAGCTGAAATGAAGCTCAGCCAGACCTTTGACGTGCAAATCATCAATGATATTTTTGAAGACTCTTACTTGGGCTTTAAGAAAATCGTTGATGATTGGCTTAAACAGCCTTAGAACAGTATCAGTTTAAATTTAAGGAGATTCCTGAATATGGCACGTGTCACCGTTGAAGATTGTCTTGAAAAAGTACCCAATCGCTTTGCATTGGTTTTAATGGTGTCTAAACGTGTTAAGCAATTGATGAAGGGCTCTGAAGCCACGGTTGCATTTAAACAAAACAAATCCGTTGTCGTGGGTCTTCGTGAAGTGGCAGCAGGTAACGTGGGCTATGAAAACCACATGGACTTTGCAAACATGCAACTCGACATCGAGCGTGACCTTAATAAACCCGTAGAATAATTAAAAAATTTATAAAAACACGACTTCTTTCCATCGAAATAATTCCGATATAACATAGATCATGGCTGCACCAAGTTTAACCACAGATCTATCGCAATCAACAAAGCCACTTAAAAATGTGGAAGATCTTTGTGAGCGTATCAAACTTTATGATCCTCAAGCGGATTTAAACCTCGTTCGAAAAGCCTATTTATTTTCTGAAAAAGCCCACGAAGGTCAGTTCCGTAGAAGTGGGGAAGCTTATATTTTTCATCCATTATCGGTCGCAGGCATTTTAGCTGAGCTCAGACTAGATGTGGAAAGTATTATTACAGGTTTACTACATGATACGGTCGAAGACACGCCAGCGACTTTAGACGATATCAAAAAAGAATTTGGCGAAACTGTGGCCATGCTTGTGGACGGGGTTACAAAAATTTCTCAAATGAAATTTAGAAACTCAGTGGAAAAACAAGGCGAGAACATTCGCAAAATGATTGTGGCCATGGGTAAAGACGTGCGTGTTGTGTTAGTGAAACTCGCAGACCGATTGCATAATATGCGCACCTTGCATCATATGCCTTACGAAAAACAATCTCGTATCGCACTTGAGACCTTAGAAATTTATGCACCTCTGGCTGGACGCATGGGTATTAACACTCTCAAAATTGAACTGGAAGATTTGTGCTTTAGATATTACCGGCCCGATATGTATTACATCTTGGTGCAAAAGGTAAAGAAAACGGAATCTGAAACCAATCGCTACATCGATGAAGTGAAACGCTTAATCTATGAAGCCATGAAAAAAACAGAAATCAAATACGAAGTCTACGGTAGATCCAAGCATCTTTGGTCCATTTATCGTAAGATGACAGCACGAGATATTGATTTCGAGCAGGTGTTTGATGTTTTAGCGTTTCGGTTACTGGTGGGATCAGTCACCGAGTGCTATGAAGTTTTGGGCTATATTCACTCCATTTGGAAACCCATTCCTGGAAGATTTAAAGATTTCATCGCCATGCCGAAGGCCAATAATTATCAGTCTCTGCATACGACTGTGGTGGGCCCAGGTGGAGAGCGTATTGAAATTCAGATTCGCACCCGTGAAATGCATATGATCGCAGAGCGAGGAATTGCAGCGCACTGGAAGTACAAAGAAAAAGGTGTGGCGGATAAAACAGAAGCCCAGGCCCAATGGCTTCGGGAATTGGTCAATTGGCACCAAAATGTCAGAAACCCCGAAGAATTTTTAGATACGGTTAAATCCGATCTATTTGAGTCGGAAATTTATGTGTTCACTCCCAATGGTGATGTTAGAGAATTTCCCGAAGGGGCCACTCCTGTGGATTTTGCCTTTAGCATTCACTCGGATCTTGGTGTGAAGTGCGTGGGAGCTCGAATCAACGGTAAAATGGTGCCACTCAAATACCGCATGCAAAACGGGGACACCGTTGAAATCATGACCAACAAAACTCAAGTGCCGTCCAAAGACTGGCTGAAGTTTGTGGTCACTTCAAAAGCCAAATCGAAAATTCGTCAGTACGTAAAAGAAGAACAAAGAAAACGATCTTTGATTTTAGGTAAGGATCTCGTTGAGAAAGAATTTAGAAAATTTGGTGCGAATGCCTCGAAACATTTTCAAGGTGATTTGTTTGATCAATTTTTAAGTGATTTTGGCTTGGGATCCATTGATGAAATGTACATTAAAATTGGCTATGGAAAATTAGAGCCCAAGCATTTAGTGGAAAGACTTCTGCCTAAGGGCACAGAAATTCAGAATCCTAAAAAAGAAACTGAATCCTTCATGGACCGCATGGTTCGAGCGGCCACCAACAAAGTCAAAAAATCCAAGTCCTTGGTGTCAGTGGACGGAATGGATGATGTGCTGGTGCACTTTGCAAAGTGCTGTTCACCCATTCCAGGGGATTCCATTGTGGGTTTTATATCCCGCGGCCGAGGCGTCACCATTCACCGGTCCGATTGCAAAAAAGGCTTTGAATTGGATCAACTACGAAAAGTGGAAGTGGACTGGACTAGAAAACAAGCGGAACAAGGCCAGGAAAGAAATGTTAAACTCAAAGTTTTAGCTCAAGACGTGACGGGGTTATTGAAACTGATGTCAGAAGCCTTTTCCGTGCACGGAATTAATATTGAATCGGCCCAGGTTCGAACGACCAAAGATAAAAAAGCTATTTGTCATTTTGAAATCTCTGTCAGAGACGCCACTCAGTTGTCAGTGGCCATTTTAGAGCTACAAAAAATTCGTGGAATCCTGGGTGTCGAGCGAGTGATGTCTTAAAAAGTTTTTCCCCAACCAGCTCTTAAAACTAAAGCTGTTACGCCGGCCTCTTTATCGGGGATCACTTGATACTCGAAAGAGACAGGAATAAAAGTTGTTTTATTCAGAGTGTAATCAAGGCCAAAGGAAGCCATCAGCATCGAGTTAAAAAAGAACTGCTCGGTATCCAAGACCGGAGATTTTTTTGATAAATAGACAAATAATCCACCACCAGCACCCGCCCAAAAACGGTAGGGAGCGGGCGAGAACTGATAGTTTATGGTTCCGTAGCCACCCAGCTGTGTGAACTGAACGGTACAATCAGGAACGTTGGGGTTGGCACAGTCTCCACTTGTGGATTTAATATCAAAAAGTTCGAGCGTCCCATGGGCACGAGCCGAAATATTTTGAGTCAATTTGTAGTCATAAAATCCACCCACTCCAAAATTAGTTCCAGTCATTTCCAGTGAGTAAGTATTAGGACTTTTTCTAAAATTTGGAATTTTCATGGTATTCATTGCAAGGGAGCCCGTAAAACCATAGGCCTGCTTACGGTACCTAACTGGGTAATCACTACTTTCATCAGATTCTTTTTTGGCTTGTGCTTTTCGCTTAGGTTTTAAAAGTGTGTGTCCTGAAGCAGGTTGCCCCTTTACGATATCAGCTGTGGCTTTGGTACCTTTGACTTGTCTGATTTGTAAAATAGAGCGTCGTTTATTGTTGCTATCCAGAGTTAAAACTTGATCACCTGGTGATAACTCTAAAGATCCAGCATCAAGCAGAACTTTTCCATTTTTAATACTCACCACAGTTTGAGAAAAAGAAAGATGAGAGAAAAAGAGTACAAAGATAAATAGGGGGGATTTCAAATGAAAACTCCTTGATGATAAAAAAATCAACAAGGTTAGTTTATGAGAAAAGCCCTAGGTTTCCCAAGGGCTTTTCGAAAATCGACTGGTCTAATGACTGGTCAAAAAAAATTAAAATGGAATTTCATCATGGGACTGATCAAAGCTTGGCTCGGGACCGAAATCTTGAAAGTCATTGGATGATGATTGTGAGCCTGAGGAAGCAGATCTTTCGCCACCAGCAGCTCCTAAAAATTGCACTGTGCTTGCCACGATTTCTGTCGCGTATTTTTTTTGTCCTTGTTGGTCTTCCCAAGAACGTGTTTGAAGTTTTCCTTCTACGTAAACCTGTCGACCTTTTGCAAGGTGCTTACCGCAAATTTCAGCGAGTTTTCCCCATACAGTAATTCGGTGCCATTCTGTTTTTTCTTGTTTTTGACCGTCTTTTCCCATCCATGATTCACTGGTGGCCAAATTCAAACGAGTAACTGTTTGTCCTTGTCCTACAGTTTTCACTTCTGGATCTGCCCCTAGGCGCCCAACGAGTATAACTTTATTAATTCCTGACATATTCCCTCCGGTTTCAAAGTGGTATTTTTGTTATTGACTGATGTAAGTCAATCAAAGACGTCTTGCCTTCAAAATCTACTGCTAGCTGTTAAGCATTATAGTTCTTGACCACCCAGCGAAGGGACCGAGACACGGAATTAACGCAGCGCAGATATTTGAGGGGGAGCCTGAGGGCCTGTGCCAGTCAGTTTGAAATTGTACTGACCAGGAGTGGCTGTTTTTCCAGGTTGTAGAAAAAGAAAAACATAATTGATCTTTTTTTCAAGCTCAGGTTTTACATTGAGTCTGACATCAAGATTATAGGGACCCATGACAGGTTGAACTGTGTTGTTGATTTTACGTAAATTCATTTGCACTTGGCCTTTGATAGAACCTGTTAACTCGTCTCCAGGTTGACCCAATTGAATGTTTTCAATGACTAAGTTTCCATTTTGCATACGGCCTTTGATATCGATTTTCTTCATTTTAATTTCAGGCAAAGTGATGAAACCAAAAGCTCCCAGATTAAGACTTGAACTGGGGATTTTAAAATTTGTGAAATTAAGTAAGAAATCGGATTCGGGTTGCTCTGTAAGTTCGGGTGGAAAAAGAGCCGTGATTTCTGTGTTCAAGCGACCTTCCAAAGCCACGGGCAAAGTGATTAAATTTTTAAGCTCTTCTAATTTTAAAGAATCACCTTGAACCACTAATTGATAGCGATCATCACCTTTTTCTGAAGCTGTGCCCCCTGAAAGGCTTATTTGAGCCTGCCCCTTCATGAAGCCTTCAGCCTCAACAAAACCAAAGGGTTGTTTTTTTAAAACCCCTGACAAAGAAGGTCTCAGTGTTAATCCGTCCAATTTTAATTTTAAGCCCTTTTGAGTTTCAAAGTTCACAGCCTCCAGGCGAATACCAATGGGCATGACTGATAAATTAATGTTTTGAAACTCTAAGTACACTTGATTCTGAGAGGCTTTAGAAACTTGATCCGTTACAAGTTGAGATAAATCATTAAAGGGAAATAAAAAAAAGAAAAATAAAAAGGTGAAAAATGACATCAGTGATAAATATTTGAACAAGGATTTTACAAGGCTCACTGTCGATTCCTACGTTTGGTGGGGGCAGGGCTTGAAGCTTCTTGTTCTACTTCCACTTGAGGAACTTTAATAATGATGAAGTCCAACAAGGCATCTAAATAGCGTGGATCGGCCAGGTGAGAATCCACTTTAAAGCTGGCCAGTCTGGCATTGGAATTTACTTTTTGCAGTTCAGCTGTGATATCGATCAGCTGCCGGAGGTTGAGTTTTTTTAAAGTGATTTTGATGGAGCCTTCTTGTCGGGGGGCGGGAATAAGTCCTGCGCTTGAGCCCATATCAACTTGCAAAGGTGCCATTTGCTCGGGCAGGAGTTGAAATTGTTGCAGTCTCATTTCCATATCAGTTTTAACTTGTCCCACAGGAGGCGAGGGAAAAAACTGTAAACCACCGGAAGTTTCCTTTGCCACATCTGTTAAATTTTTGACCATTTGCCTTTGTTCTTCAAAAACAATGACTGAGGCGTCTGATGTTTTGTAATTGTCGTAAGGAATCGAAAAAATAAAGAAAATTAGAAAAAAACCAATGAGTAAGACCACCAATTTTTGTTGCTGACTGGGAAGATCGTCATATTTTTCTTTTAAATTTTGATAGGCCGCTGAGTCTTGAATCTTTTGTCCCAGCTCAATGAACTGCTGAGAAAGTTGATCAGTTATATCCTTAAGAGCCATTTATCTGACTCCTTCTGAAGTGCGAGGAACTTGAAACGACAAAGCAAAGACCAATCGATCGCGAGGTCCCGTAATGCTGGTTCGTTGTGAATCCACTTTGCCATTGACAGCAAATGATCTGAGGCTTTGCTGAAGCAGGCTTAATTCATTTTGATTACGCACAAAACCCTCTATCCAAACCCTTTTATCTTCAACATAAAATCTTCGGATATCCAGTTTCACTTGTTGTCCCGAAGGAGAGACCTCACTGATTTTCTTTAAAATTTCCAATGCGGATTCTGTTTGCATCAGTTTTTCAACACTTTTCATTTCCTGAGCCACTTGCTTTTTTTGTTTAATATATCTTTCCACACCTCGGGGGTTGGCTTGTCTTGCACTAAGTCCTGCAACGGAAGTGGCTTTTTGTTTCAAAAGATCCTGGGAAGTGGTCTCAAGTTGGAGGCCTAAGCTTGTGCGAAATGAACCCCATACAAAAAGGACAATAGTGGCAGCTAGCCCCCATTTGATGAGTTGGCTGTGGTGGGTCCAAACCTGGGTCAGGCCTGGTTGCTCTTGAGCGAATTCACCTTTTAATAAATTCACTGCCGGGTTACGAGGCTTCTTCAGACCCTCGAGAGCCAAACCAAAAGCAATCGTCAGCGCATTTTCAGTGGCTTCATTTTTTTCCAAAAGAGGAGCTTGAAAACGATCCCAAAGTTGAATGCGATTGGTGGGGATTTCCAAACTAATAGTTAAAAAAGCTCCTAATCCTTGGATGGCACTAACGGGACCTGCAAGCAGTAAGCTTTCAATTTCGCAGTTGAGCTCGGATTTCACATCTAAAAATAAAAGCTGTAAATCACGAACGAGATCCTTAACTGAACCTGATATGGTGTCAGAAAAAACTTTGGCTTCGAAGCTGGCCTGTTGTTTCGTGCTCAGGATAAACCCCTTGGCTTCCATTTCTCTTTGAGCTTCGGCTTGGGGCAGCTGATATTTTAAAGCGATGGCATCCGAAATATTTTTTCCACCCCATAAAACCGAACGGGAAGCCACCATTCGCTTATTTTCAAAGGCACAAACCAATGTGTGGCTGTGGCCCATGAAAATTAAAATTTCCACGTTTCTTTTGGGACTTTGTGATTCTAAATCAACCAAGGCCGCAGGAAATTGGGGGATGGGTTGATCGTGATTTTCAAGCAAATTGGCTAAAGCGATACCTTCAGGGCAAAGAATTTTAAGTTCAGCACCAATATCCTTAAAGAAAGATATCATTTTCTCAACGCTGGTCGAAAGTGTCGCACAAGCTAAAATTTCGGCTTCTTTGCCTCGGTGACGTATGGTTTTAAAATCAAGGACCGCATTTTCAATGGCAAAAGGAAGTTCATCTTCAAGCTCGAAGGGAAGTGTCTTTGTAATCTTATTTTTTTCTGTGTAGGGAAAAACCTTATGGCGAATGGCCACTTGATTTTGTGGCAGACCCATCACGTACTCTGTGTTAGCAGAGTCATGGCGGGCCACAATGTTTCTTAAAAATTCGATGACCTCGAGATTGGTGTCCGAGGGGTTCGCGTTACTTTTTAATTTTAAAGAGTGGTGCTGTACAAGTTGATAGCCCCGTGAAGTCACGTTGAGCTCAACCACATGAACAGAATGAGTACCTACGTCTATGCCTACTATTTTCACTTATCCATTATATCCAGACCCGGACTTCAGTGGGGAGATCTTTTTTTGGAGCTAGACTTTTCTCTGGGATAGCTGACAAAATCAAGTCTTGGAAACTCAAGATTCAACTCAAAGCTCAATCTATGATGCTCTTGTTCTGTTTTTGTTAGTTCTATGGGCTTTTGTTTCTTACCAAAATTGGATCACTGATTCTGAGTTTTGGCCGGTGACACTATCGGGTCACTTTTCACTTTGGCATCAGCATCCAGCCCTGATTTACAAGTCCTTGTTTCACGCAAGTCTTTCTTGGATCTATTTATTTGATTTGAATTCAGCTGATCACATTCGAATGGCAAAGTTTTTTTATAGCTTTTTAGGAATCCTTTACTTCTATTATTTTTATTGTATAGCAAAAAGATATTTGGACCAACTGAACAGTTTTTTGTTGTTGCTGGTGCTTTTATTTTCTGCTTTTGGCTTCACGCAAATTGGCAATATTCGCTCTGATTTTTTAGCAGCACTTATTGCTATTATTTATTTTGATTTAAAGGGCCGAAAACCACAGCTCGCTAATCAGTTTTGGTTTTTTTTAAGTATTTCCATAGGTCTAATTTTAGTGACACCTAAAAGTATTTATTTAGTGATTGTCCTTTGGTTTTATCACATTTTAAATTTGCCAGGTGAAAAAAGACTTCGGTTTTTTAATTGGTCTGTTTTTCTGGTGATTTTGTCTTTACTGTCTTTAATGACTTTGGATCAATATTATTTAAAGCAAAAAATAATGGCTTCACTACTGTCAGCTTGGCAGCATTTCCAATCAGACTCTTCAAAATTAATTGATTATGACGTACAAACGTTTTTGTTCCCCTTTCTGAAGAAAGACTTTCCCCTGATTATTTTTATCGGCCTCAGCATCATTACAGCACTTTTCCAATTAAGAAGATTCTATAAAGTTTTAATTCCAGCAGTTTTATTGATTATTTTTTTAATTTTTCACAGACCTATTTTGCCATTTTTTGTGGGCCCGCTTATTGGACTTTTTTTAATTCTTATGATGCCAATATTGAAGTTAAAAGCTGCAAAGTTAAAGTGGTCTTTGGTTTTTATTTTAACTTCCTATATTTTTATACAAAAAAGTAATTTTTATTATCAAAGTTCATTGCCTCAACTTCACGCCATCCATGTTTTTGAGAATTACTTAAAGGAAAATAGCTTTTCAGTGATAGATGGGATCGGGCTTTTTCCCAGGTACAATAAGTTAAAGTTTATATATCTAGGGCCGCATGATGCATCTGCTTCGGAACTTCAATACGATCTGATCGAAAGCTTAAAAGTGGACACGATTGTTTATAGTCCTCGGTTTTTAAACATAGAGCCTCAAGTTTCACAATTTTTATTAGCCAATTATAAAGTGATTGGGAAGGGCTATTGGTTAAGAAATGATTTAGAAATAGAAGAAAGATTTGATAACATTCTTCCGGCTTTTCAATTTGGTTATCAGCCTGAAATTCGTATCAATAAAAATTAAAATACCCGTGTGCAATTAAGAGTGGAAAATTTTGTAGGCGATGTGGTGTAGGGTGCTAACACGAGACCTTTACCTCCATAAGTGACAGGAGCTGGCGGATTTGTAAGGCAGTAATGCTGGAGTCTTAAAACAGTCGGTCCATTGGCAATAAAGGTCACATTGGAAACGGCATCAGTTGTTAATGACCATTCTGGAGATAGCTTTCCGGGCGAGACAGCGAGTTCCACACCTGCTGTTTGATTCAATAATCGCATCCTCAGAGAACCACATGTAAAGCAAGATGTTGTAGCGCTACATGTGTAGGTTCCAGGGTCGACAACGACACCACCAGCTCCATCAGGAGCTGCGTTGTCGGCAGGGTCATTCACTTCAGAAACTAAATCAACATCTGACCAGGCACCAGGAGTACACGCACCACCCCCTGTATTTTGTGTGGCCCCTTGGTGGGCAAATTCGAAGGGCTCAGATTTATTTTCTCCACGTGACCCTCGAGACATTGCGATTATAAATCGATTTTCATTTATTGTGGAAGCCAGTCCACTGGCAGCTGAAGGCCTATAGAACATATAAGCGATCACTCGAACGGCAGGATCCACGCATGGTGAAGCGGCGGGGCAAGTGAACTGCATCACGATTTCCCATCTGACGGGGCAATTGTCATTGCCGGCGGCGATATCGAAAGTGTTGCAAGGCGAGCCTGAGTTTGTAAAACCCGCAGTAGGGTTGGTAGAGTTAATAAAGATACTGCCAGGAATGGCTCCTGAGTCTCGAAGCACAGGTAATGGAAGAAATGCCGGGTCACCCGCGAAAAAGGCACTTGTTAAGGGATTGGGATCAGGAAGAGCGGGTACTGATGTGGCACAAGTTCCGTCTCGAAGAAGTAAACATTGGGCATTTGCATTTAACGGGTCAGAAATTGTATTTTCCCAGGCTCGTCCATCAGAAAGCATTTTAACAATGGTTTCCCGCATAGAAATTAAAGTTGTTGTAACACCTGCTTGCCGTTGTTGTTTTTGAATATTAGTGAACAGGGTCGTCATAACCGCTGTAAGAATTCCCACAAGACCAAAGGCGATAAGGATTTCAATGATGCCAAAACCTGAGTTTGATTTTAATTTAGTCACTACAATATTTTAGCTCTTTATCAATTTATGACTCAAGGTTTATGTTAAAACATCTCGACTTGAGTATTAGGGTGTCTTGTTCTGAGACGGTCGAGGATGTTGATCCCACCAAAATAAGTACAGGGCCATGTAGGCCTTGAAATTAACAAGGATCAGAAAATAGATTCCTACTTGCATGAAAAACAATGAGGCCACAATGGGTAACCTGAGTCTTTTATAAACAAGCGCCAATGGAGCTGAAAGTTCTATGATTATTGTAAGACTAGCCAAGACTTGAGTGAGTAGTAAATTTTTAGCCACAAGTGTGTGCCAATTCAGAGCTCCAGCTTGTTGATGAATATCGTGATAAATCAGCTGGCTTCTAAGAAGTATATTTTGCATGGATTCAGAGAAAATCCAGTCCAGTCCTCCATTACGAACTTTGCTTAAGCCCGCACTAAAAAATACGATACAAAAAATAAATCGAGACAGAAAAATTTTATGTTTGCCACCAAAGGCCAAGGCCATGGACACCAACACTAAGGGCATATAAGTGTGAGTTTGATAACCGTAACTGTCAGCCACATTAAACATAAATAAGCTAAGTATAAAAAATAAAACAGAAGTGAATTTAAAAAATATTTGAAAGGCGCAAAGAACGGCAAGCCCTTGCCAAGCATAAGCCAGTGGAGCGGAAAGGTAAGAAAATTCTATTAATGATTGAGTTCTTAGTTGCAGTAGACCAGTGGGGAACCAAAGGGCTTCGGGGTAGCTCATGTAGTTAAAGAGATAAAGGGGTGTTATGTTAATTAAACATAATCCATAAAAGAAAAAGCAAAGCCATTTTAATTTTTTAGAGTGATCCACTTCAACGTTCATGGAGCAACTCGAATTTGATGTCTGGTTTTAATATTCCTGAATCCAGCCTTTTTTGTTTGTATTGATTCCAATCAAAGCTGATTTTATAAAGCCTGAGACCTTTGATCTGAGGGTTTCTGTTTTGGACATGTTGTGAAAGTTGTTGAAGAATTTTTTCTGAGCTTAAAGGGTCCTGCTTTCGATGCCGCATCAGAGACTCAATTAAAGGTTGCTCGGCATGAAAAAGACCATATTTTCTATTTGAAAAAGGATAATCTTTGTTGTCTGGACCCACAGCTTTGATCCGGTAATAGGTGATAGTGTTTTGATTTAAAAATGCCTCAGAATACATTTGGTAGTTGGAAAATGGAAAAAATTCGATTTTGAATAGGACTACAACCAAGCTAGTAACAACGAACAGCTTCGAGAACCAATTGAGTCTTGCTTTCATTAGTACTCTGTCCACAGTAAAATTCGAGGGGGTCCTTTAGCCAGTGGGGTTGGGGTGGCAGTGGCTGGCTGGGCGGGCGGCTGCTGGGGAGTTCCATCAGGATTGAGTGGTGGGTTTTCTTTGTTCACATTATCGGCAATTCTTGCAGCCAAAGTATCTATGTCGACGACCACAACTTCAATGGTGGATCTGACATTGCTATAAACACCAATGGCTTTCACGTGAAAACTAATTAAAGTTTCAGTCACTATGGGAACATCTTTTGGATCAATGTTAAGTCGGGCTCCAAAACTTTGCACTGAATTCCAAAAATCATCAGCATTTTTGAAAGGTCCACCTTCGTTTTCGTTGGACCTACGCGTGATCAGTCGATCTGCAATTTCTGAGGTGATACCAATATCAAGAGACATCAAAATATCTTTAGTAGCTGTATTAGGATTGATTCCTTTGAGACCAAAGGTTGTGACTCTATTTTCAAGAAGTTGAAAGAGCGGTTCTTCCATTAAAGGAAGAACCCGAAGTTCTGAAATGGTGCGAAAACCCCGATTGGGTGGGTAGCCTTCGTAATCGGAATTGCTGTAGGCTCCGGTTTTGTCGCCTCCGTTCAAAGAAGCTCTTTTGTCTGACATAAAATCAGCCATTTGATTGATCAGCTCTTCGAAGCGGTAGTTTCGGTATTGATCAGCGAATCTTTCATCACTTTCGATCTTTTGAGTGAAAGTATTCAGTAGCAAGCGCCGAGTGGTATCACGAAGTATTTTTGATGGAGAAACCAAGTCATTCAAATCAATTTTTGAGCCTTCATCAGAAATCGTTGTGGTAAAAGTAGCATCAAAAAAAGTTCCAGCGGCGGAATCCGTGATATTTTGCTTATCGGTCAGACTAACACCTGCTGCGGTGGGAAGGGCCAGTGGCCACTGTAGCGGATACTGCCAAATCATATTGATCATGGGGTAGCTTCCAGCATTTTTTCCCAATTTTCTGACGACTTGCTGATAGGTTTTAATCCTTAGCAAACTGATTTCAATTCCTGATTTAGCTGCGTAGTAGGCTTTGAGCCTTTTGACATCTTGAGAGTTGATGGCGTATTCGACTGTGGCATCATAGCTGACCTGAGTGGCCAAGTAGACTAAAAAGGACAGGGCTAAAATAGCTGTGATGATGGCAATGCCAGCTTGGTTTTTTACGACCTGAAAAGGTGAAGGAAGTCGTTTCATGGCGGTACACCGCTTCCGGGTGGTTGAGCAGGATTGGTTTTTGGTTTTCGATTATTGGGAAAGCGGATGTTGGCTACAATTTGCATGGAGTACTTTTTTGATTTTTCATTTTTCTGAGTGGTCATGGAAATTTCAACGGCTTGAGGAAAAAAATTTTTCTTATCAGCATCAGAACTGAGTGAGCTCCACTCTTCCACCCATTCTGTCTGGGCTTCGCCAAGATAGCGAAATTTGAGCTCTGTTAAATTTTCTAATAGCACTAATCTTTCTCCGCCTTCCGTCACATCCAAGTCTACGGGACCCGATTGTCGCCTCCATAGACACTGAGAGTTAGATTTGCCGTCTGAACTTTTACAGGTTTTAAGCTCGTATCCCACTTCTACAAAGTCTGCCACTTTTTTACTGGCTTGAAATTTTGCATTGTTGGTGGTGACAAAATTCAGGCTGTCCGCTTTACCTACGAAGTGAGTGGTGGGGTCTAATCTTTGAACCTCCGTGGGCACATTAGGCTGATCTGGAGGTTGGTTTTTGAGTCCTTTTTTAATGAGATCTTGAACTTCTTTTTCCCAATCAAGAAAATGATAGGCAAGATTAACATCCTTTTCGATTAGCTTCAGGGCGTCACGCATCCGAGACGAGGAATCGATTTCAGCTTGGATACGAACTTTGGCTTTGACTCCATTTTGAATGGCATAGGCCACGTAAGCTGAAAGGGTCGCAAAAATTCCCACAGCAATTAAAATTTCTAATAAAGTGAAGCCTGAATTTTTTTTGATCATGGTGGTACACCACCACCGCCAGGAACAGGAGGTTCTTTGTCGTAATCAATAAAAAACTGAGTCACAGAGGAGACAATTTCTTTTCCGCTTTTATTTTTATAAATCACACTGATTTTCACTTCTTTTATAGTTTTAGATAAGTGCTCGGTGAAAGTTTTCATGGTTTGAAGCTCTAGGCTATCAGCCCCTCCACTTTCAGCTGTCATCAGTCCTGTTAGATCGGGCATTTCAAATTTTTGATTTTCCATTTTCCAAGAGTACTGGGGGTATTCGTCACCAAAATTGTCTTCCTCATCCACAATGCTATCCAATGGCTTACCTTGATATTTGGAATTGATCTCGGCCACTTTTCTCTCTAACAAAGCCATGATTTCAGTGTTGGTTTGGGTTCTTCGCATTTTTTGATAGGTGCCGCTCCAGCTCATGACAAGCACTAAGATTCCGCTGGCCATAATGGCCACGGCAATGATCACTTCTAAAAGAGTAAAGCCTTTATTCCCTTTGAACATCTTTAAGATTCTTTTCTTCGGGGATTATGTCGGCTTGACCGGTGAGGGGATGAAAAATGACAGTCCAATTCACACGAGCCCTATCGGTGATTTGAATGGCCGCTGTTTCCACAAAACCATTGGAGAAAAAATAAATGTAAGCTCGACCCAACTGAACAGGGGGTTGATCGAGATTTTCAATGGATTTAAAAAACAAGCCTTTGGGTAAAATTTTATCTTTTTTTAACACACTGGTGTCTTTTTGAAAAAGCTCTGGAGGGCGTTCTTCCTCGCGAAGTTTATTTTTTGATTCTTCATCGACGCGGCCTTGAAAACCTTGCGCTGATTCGGCCCAGTACTTTTGCTCACCTTCATTCAAATCAAATACTAGACGAAAAGTGGAGTTTTTAAGCCTGGCCTGATTGCGAATTTCTTTTCCCAAGACGTAAAATTCCCTGGCCACCTGTTTGATGTCATTATCACGTTTTCGAACTCGGCCCAGACCCAGGGCTACGATCGCTCCCATGATGGCAAGAACGATCAGAATTTCAATTAAAGTAAAACCTTTTTTATTAACCTTCACCGGATCCGGCATCGACATCGGCGTCAAACCCCGTGCCGCCTTCTTTTTTATCTCGGCCCAGTGATTTTAAAATATAACCACTGCCATCGATGGAATAAACAATGGGTCCGCCCCAATTATCAACAGACTTTAATTTAGAAAAAGCACCTGGTTCCCAAGCCGGGCAACCCGCATCAGAGGATTTGATGCTATCAAGAGCTTCTGGGTATTTTCCACATTCGTTGTAATACATATTAAGAGCTTCTGACCACTGGCTCAGTTCCAACTGTGATTGTTTTACTTTTGCACGGTTTCTTGAGTCATTCACTCGGCCGAGCACCATGGCCATAATGGTTCCTAAAATTCCAAGTACGATTAAAATTTCAAGTAAAGTAAAACCACGATTATTCATTTTTTTTCGCATAAAAGGACTCCTCAATTCATCAATTCAAAAATTATAAACCACCTGTCATGTCCATCATAGGAATAACCACAGAGATCACAACAATAAATATAATAAAACCCATAATGATGGTAATGACAGGATTGATGAGGCTTGTCATGGCCTCGACTTTCGTGCGGACTTGAAAGTCATAGGCATCGGAAACTTGTGTGAGCATATTTTCCAAGTCTCCGGTTTTCTCTCCGATGCTGACCATGTGAATCACCAGTGGCGGGAATTGCTCGCTTTTTTTCAAGGGTCCGGCGATGGATTCTCCCTCTGAGATATTAAGTCTGGCTTCCTCGATGGCTTTTGCAATAACTGCGTTATCAACCACATTGCGAACGATTTCTAAAGCTTGCAGCATGGGAACACCGCCCACTAATAATGTTGCAAGAGTGCGAGTAAATCTTGCCACTGCGATCATGCGAACAATGGGACCAAACAAAGGTAATTTTAAACTAATGGCATCCCACTGGGCCGATCCTCCAGGGGTTTTTTTCCACATCGCGAATAAAAAATAGGATCCGCCAATGAAGCCCAGAATTAAAATCCAGTAATTCACAAAAATATCAGAGACAAAAATAACCACCTGAGTGTACCAAGGCAAAGTGAGCTCTGGAAATGAGGCAAAAATGTTTACAATTTGTGGGATCACAAAAGTAAACAGTCCCACCATCACACCTAAAACCACAACCAACATAATAATCGGGTAGGTCAGGGCCGAAGAAACTCGGGCCCTTAAATCTGCAGCCGCTTCTAAAAACTCTGCTAAGCGCATAAGAATAGTATCCAGAGATCCCGAAGCTTCACCGGCTTCTGCCATGGAGATATAAATTTTAGAATAAATATGCGGATACTTGCTAAGAGCTTTATGAAACTGACTGCCTTCATTGACCTGGTTTTTGCAATCGGCAATGGATTCGGACAGAGGAGGATTTTCTGTTTGCTCGGCCACCGCACTGAGGGCGTCCACCAATGGAATATTGGCTTTCACTAAAGTGGCGAGTTGCCTGGTCATCAAGGCCAAGTCTTTAACATGCACACCTTTGGCACCAAAACTTGAAGATTTTGATTTTTTTGCTGCTAAAGTTCTTTTTTTATCACGAATTTCGGTAACAAAAATTCCATCTTTTTTAAGTTTAAGTCTGGCGTTTCTAACATTATCGGCATCCACGATTCCGCGAGTGTCCTGGCCATTTTTTTTGATCCCTTTGTACTCAAAAATGGGCATAGATTAAATATCCAACTGAGTATTACTGACAAGTTCTTCGATGGTTGTAATACCACTTAAAACTTTTTGAATACCATGATCACGAAAAGGAATCATGCCATTAATAAGAGCTTGCTTTTTTATGGTGGCAGAGTCTTTTCGTTGCATGATTAATGATCTAATATCTTCAGTGATCGTTAAAATTTCTTGGATTTGTGTTCGCCCAACAAAGCCTTTTTGATTGCAATGCTCACAACCGACTGCTTTGCAAATTTGCCCCATTTTTGTTTGTTCCCGGGTCATGCCGATGGAATTGAGCTCAAACTCAGTGGGTTCATAGGGAGCTTTACAATGGGGACAAAGAACTCGAATCAATCGTTGAGCAATGACTCCGGCAATGGATGTGGCAATTAAAAAAGGCTCGGCCCCTAAGTCCAACATCCTGGGAAAAGCGCCGGCCGCATCATTGGTATGTAGAGTGGATAAAACCAAGTGACCTGTTAAAGAAGCATTGATTGCAAGCTCGCAGGTTTCTAAGTCACGGATCTCTCCGACCATGATGATATCAGGATCTTGACGAAGAAAGGATCTGAGGCCTGAGGCAAAAGTAAGCCCTATTTTTGCATTCACTTGCACTTGTCCGATGCCGTGAATGCGCTGCTCGACAGGATCTTCGATGGTTAAAATATTCACGTCGATTTTATTAAGTCTTGCAAGCGAAGCATAAAGTGTAGTGGATTTTCCAGATCCCGTAGGGCCTGTAACTAAAATAATTCCATCTGTTCGCTGTAAAAGATCACCTAATACTTTAAGTGAATTTTGTGAAAAACCTAATCGTTCGAGTTCCAGTACCACATTGGATCTATCTTGTAAACGCATCACGATTCTTTCGCCGTGAGATGTGGGCACTGTGGATAAACGAATGTCGATGTCTTTTCCGCCGAGTTTCAAAGGGATTCGTCCGTCCTGCGGTAGTCTTTTTTCAGCAATGTTCAAGTTGGCCATCACCTTAATACGAGACGTAATCGAGTTTTGTAATCTTTTGGGTGGTTTAAAAATATCAAACAGCACACCGTCGATGCGAAATCTGACAACCATGTCTTTTTCGTAAGGTTCAATATGAATATCAGAGGCCTTTTCTTTCACAGCACGAAATAACAAAGAGTTCACAAGTTTGATCACAGGAGCGTCATCATCACCAGATTCTAAAAGGTCAATGATGTCATCATCCAGATCCACTTCTTCTTCGCCAATTTCATCAAGCCCTTGCAATGATGCCGTGGCTTTTTCAAAAACGCGGTTGATGGCCTCTTGAAGTTTCACGTGGGTGGTGATCATGGGTTTGATTTTTTTTCCGAACAACACCCGAAGATCATCCATGGCCCGCATATTAACTGGGTTACTGGTTAAAATGGTGACTGAGGTTTGATCTTCTTTAAAAGGCAAAATGGCATTTTGTTTGGCGTAATTGATGGATATATCTCGGACAAGATCCAATAGAATATCACCAGCTGGAATATCTTTTATAAAATCCAAACCCAGTTCTTTACAGAGTTCAGCTAAAAGTTCATCGGCGGATGTGAAGTTTTTAGTGCTTAAGGCCTCGCCGATACTAATGGGTCTAATCAGAGAATTGGATTTCAATATGGCACCCACCTGATCTTGGGTCAAAGTGGTGGCTTTACTGAGAACATTTTGAATATCCATAGTGATTATTTCAACATTGAATTTCATAACTCGCAAGGGATGTGTTAGCTTGAAACACAATGAAAAATACGAATAACATGACCTTTCAAGATCTGGGCCTTGCGTCAGCAATTTTAAGTCTGCTTGAAAAGGCAGGCTTCACTATACCCACTCCCATTCAAAGTGAATCCTTACCTGTGGCACTCAAGGGTGAAGACATTATTGCTGTGGCACAAACGGGCAGTGGAAAAACCCTGGCCTATGTTTTAGCCATTCTTATGGGACTTGAAAAAAAAACCAGTCACCGAGCTCTCATCCTCACTCCAAGCCGCGAAACGGCCGAGCAAACGGCGCGCTTCATTCATCAATTTTCCAATCAAAGTGTGGTCCTAGCTTCACCCGGAGTTCCAGCCAAAACTTTAGACAAGGAACTTAAAAAAAATCCAGCTATTATTGTGGCCACTCCAGGAAGACTTTCCGAGCAACTACAAAACAATAAATTGCTTTTGCAAAATCTAAGTCAATTGGTGATTGATGAAGCGGACAGAATGCTAGATTTAGGCTTTGAGCCTCAACTGAAAATGATTCAATCCACACTTCGAGGGCAGTGGCAAACATTACTATTTGCAGCCACCTTTGGCCCTAAAGCCGAAAAAGTAGCCGAACTTTTTTTAAAAACAAAACCTGTTCGCATTCAGCCAGAAAACACAGAAACTCCTGTTTCCTCATTGAAACAAAAAGTTTATTTTTTATCACCAGCTCAGAAAAACAACCGTCTGCTAGATGAATTAAAACAAACAAAAGAGGGTGTGATCGTTTTTGCTGACAGCCAAGAAAGCTGCGTGGAAATCGCAAGGTTTTTGACCCATCATCAATTTAAAAATGACTTTATCCACGGTGATATGAATGCCGGCCACAGAAACCGAATTATACGGGAATTTCGAGAGAAAAGATTTTCCATTTTAGTATCAACGGATCTGCTGGCACGTGGTCTTGATGTGGATCATGTGATGACGGTGATAAGTTATCAACTGCCTTACAAATTTGAAGATTTCTTACACCGGATCGGCCGCACGGCAAGAGCAGGTCGAAGTGGAGAAGCCATCACTTTTGTCACACCTGCAGACGAGAGAACTTATCGAAAAATAAAAAAGTTTTTGGTGGATGCCACAGAAAAAACTTTGATGAAGGACTTTAAGTTTTTGAAGGCTTAGCTTTTTTCTTCAAATGTCTAAGGTAAAATCTTTCCACTTTGCTGCGCGCCCAAGGAGTTCTTCTTAAAAAAATAAGACTGGATTGAACGCTGGGATTTTCTAGAAAGCAGTTGATTCGAATCTTACCGCCTAAGAACTCCCAGCCGTAGGTTTCCACCAACTCTTCTAAAATCATTTTTAAAGTTTTACCTTCAAGTGGATCCATTACTCAACACTTGAGTCTTCAAGTTCGGCCGGAGTGGGCTCACGCTTTTCAGGTGCTACCACATCGCCGTTGGCGTTGGCTTTGTATTTACGAATTTCATCCATCTTTTTACCGTAAGGATCCAAACCACCCAAGTCTTTGATGAATTCTGTTCTCTCATCCATAGTTTTTGTTAACACCTGGTTATGATCACTGGGGTTACGAATAATTTTAGGAGTTAAAAACACCATTAAATTGGTTTTTGATTTACTCACTGTTTTTGATTTAAATAACCAACCAATCACAGGAATATCACCTAACACAGGAACTTTGGTTTCACTTTCAGTTTCCTGATCCTGGGCTAAGCCTCCAAGAACAGCTGTGTCTTCACTTCGCATCACGATGTTGGTTTTAATTTCACGCTTTCCAATAATAGTCGCTTGTGAAGCTAAAGCCGCTGGCACATTGGCAGCCCTTGCAGGTTGAGACACCAACTGAGTGATTTCCATTCTGATGATATTACTGGATGGAGAAATAAAAGGTTTAATTTTTAAATCTATACCCGCATCTTCAAATTGCAAAGACTGCTGCACATTTCCACCGGTGGTGGTTTGGTTTTGTTGGCCAACAGGAATTCGTTGAGTCACTTTAATCTGGGCCTCTTGGTTATTAAGACCCATAATTCTTGGCGTGGATAAAATATTGGCTTTTCCTTGGCCTTTTAAGAAATTAATAAAGCCCAAAATGTTAGGAACCTGAATGGCAGTGGATGTTGTGGCTCCTGTTGAAGCATTGAACTGTTGAAAGTTCACAGTCTTTTTTCCTGCGAAAGGAATGATCACACCGTTTCCACCTGTTAAAGAAGTCAGGCTTAATAATTCCTCGCCAGTGAAAGTGTTAAAACCACCTTTACCAAAACCACTGTCATCATACTGGTAGTAGCCCACTTTCCATTCGTTTCGATCATCAGCAGACATCTCAGTTATCACAGCTTCCACATAAACCTGATCTTGAGCAATATCGATGCGGGAAAGTAAATTCAAAACCTTTTGATAATCCTGTTTGCTTGCGACCACCACCAACGAATTGGAACTTTTGTCGGCCGTGACTTTCACATCACCACCAAAAATTTGTGCGGAGCTTGTGGAATCTGCAGGGGGAGCTGAATTTAAAAATCCAGGGGGAATAAATGAATTGGGAGATCCAGGTCTTGATCCACTGGCGGGATTGGCATCTTTAGCCACACCGTTGATCACTTGAGCAATTTTTTCCGCGTCTCCGTGTTTCACGTAATAGACATAAACACCGCCAGCAGCCGAAGCATTCAAGCCAATATCGAGTTGATTGACTAAGCGTCTGACTCGCTGGATTCCTGCTTTGTTACCAACCACTATCAAAGCATTGGTTCTTTCATCAGGGAAAGCCATGAAGTAAGAGCCACCTTGTTGATTTGTGCTGGCTGCTGAGGGCGTCCCAGGTCTTGTGAAGCGATTGACATTGCCTTGAAAGCCACTGGAAATTCCACCAGCACCGGTACGATTGGGAGTTTGACCTTTGTTAACAATTTTTTCGATCAGATCCGCTAAGTCTTTTGCTTTTGCATTGCGAACGGGGACCACTTCAATTTGGTCTTCAAATCCAGGCACATCAAGCTGATTAATAATTTTCACCAATCGGTCCACATTGGATCCATAGTCAGAAACAATGATGGAATTTGTTGGATTGTAGGCATTAATATCGCCATCTTTTGTGGTGATATTTCGAAACTGTTTTAAAACCTCATCGGCTGAAATATATTTCAGGTGTATGATTTTTGTAATCATCTGATCACTGTTGGGATAATAACTGCCAGAGAAAGTTTCGATGCTGTCTCGCTGAGCCTGACGGGCGGCTTTAATTTTATAATAACCATCGCTTGGAACAATGGCGTAGCTATGAATAGCTAAAGCAGACAAAAACATTTTGTAAGCTTCAGCCACAGTGATTTTAGAAGGTGCAATGATGGTCACTTTGCCACGCACGCCAGGATCTAAAATAAAATTTCGCCCTGTCAATTCACTAATGGCTTTTACGATGTCAGCGATATCGGCATTTGGAAAATCAAAACTTTCAATGGTTTCAGGAAAATTTTCGTTGGTGATATCTTCTAAGCCACTTCTAGCAAATTTTTCCTGCTGAGCTTTTGTCAAATTCGCACTGACCGGTGCTTGAGCAAGACCAATTAAGGGGTTCAAGGTCAGGCTTGAAAGCAGAAGCGTGGACATAATTTTAGAGCTTGTCATAAATCCCCTTATTTAATTGAATAACAATTTTCTTTTAAGCGACCATCTCGCTCGACCGTGATACAAACCCGTGATTGATTTTTTAAAGAATTATAAAGTTCCATGGCCTGTGGAATGGATGTTACCGGAGAGCCATTGGCAGCTGTAATCACATCCATGGGTTTCACCAATTGTGACAAAATACTTGTGGGTTGCACACTTAAAATTCTAAACCCATAAACTTCACCGGTTCCAGGTCTTCTGGCAGGAACCGAGGTGGCCTCTTGCACCACGCTTGAAATATTATTCAAAACTTTATCCAGTTCCACTTTGTTGATTTCATACTGGCCCTCTGCAACAGCTTTAATGGCACCTGCATCACTGGGTTTTGCGGATTCAAAGGCGAGTTTCCCTGTTTGTGGCAGCTCTATGTATTCCAAGCGACCATTGGCCGTATTTCGAAAAATAATTTTACCACGTTCAATTTTTTCTAAGATGGCTACACCTTCGATGTTTTGTTTGACTGCGTAGGACACCACTTGATTTTTACCTTTGGCTTCCACAGCTGCTAAGGATTTTTCAGGATTGGAATGCACAAGTGTGCCGATCAAACCCAAAGGGAGCGAAGAAAGCACAGGGGCTTGTTCTTGTTGTTGGTTAGCGCCTTCACCTTTAACTGGGTCAGGAATAATATTATCGCCACTGAATAAATTTCTAGATACAATCACTTCATAATGACTACGGTCAGGGGTCGTAGGACCTTGAAAAGATTGGGCACGTAAAGTGGGTGAGGCCGTTGGAAGAAGAAATTGCCTGGCATAAAGAACAGCTAAATCAGCCGCTAAAAAACTGGCCAGCAGAATAAACAACAGCGGAGCATACACGGATGTCCAATGCCGACCCTCAGAGCCTTTTAAAAAGTTTTTACTCATGATCCTCTTCCCTGAAGTCATCTATAAGTTCAGTCCATAAACTTATTACTTAAAAACTTACCAAAAAGTCTGGGTGATAGCACGAAAAACCAGACCCGACCTCAGTCTGGATTCTTGAATTTGTGTCAGCCCTAAACACCTAAAACTGTGTCTTAATAATTATATGCGAATACTTTATTTCACAGCAGGACAAAACTTAGAATTACGAGAGCTTCGTGAGCAGCTTGTGCGTATTCCTGAAGTGCTGACGGAAATAAAAAAGACAAAAGGTTTCCGCGGCGATCCTGTGATTGCCTTTTTATCCTGCGATTCTGCTTGGCAACCTTGGGTGCGAGTCATCCAACGGGGAATCCAAGCTCGCTTAAGACGCCAAGGTTTTAAATACTCTGGCCTGGTCAGGCGTGACCAACTTGAAGGTGATAAACTTCATGCTTTGCTACTGCCAATGCTTCAAGCCAAGGATCAAGTGGAATTTTTTGTGGTGGGACCTGGTTACGACGATCTTCATTTACACATTAAAAAATTGCAAAATGAGTTCCGACTTTCCTGTGATGTGACCTTCTGTGATGTGATCGGTGTGGATCCCAAGCTGACTTGGTTCTGGGCGGAGCTAAGAAAAAAAGATGGGCGAAAAACTCCACGCCGCGAGGAAGTTGACGCTGCATACCATTGACCCTCGGCTGTGGTTTTGTTTTAAACCATGGAATGAAAACCTTAGTCATCATTATTGCTTTACTAAGCCACCCGGCCTTTGCAAAATCCAGAGGCTCAAGTTTACAAAAAGAAGCCACCCATTCTTTGTCTCAGTATTTCAAATCCTCTGATAGAAAAATTCAAAATTTAAAGTGGATTGATTTGTCTTTAATTGATTCTGCTAAACAAGAGTATTTACTAGAAGCCGAAGTTCTAGCGCAGAAAAATGGAACCTCTGGAGCTTCCGTTTTTCATTGTGGAGTGTTTTCAAAAAAATGGAGTGCTCAAAGGTGGGAAGTGGCATTAACCGCATGCGAATCCCTGTTTGACGTTCGATGAATCAATCCCTATCCCATTTCGTTGGCAATACACCGCTCATTAAAATCTCCTCTTTATCTGAAGTCACAGGTTGTGAAATTTTTGGCAAAGCGGAATTTTTAAATCCTGGTGGAAGTGTAAAAGACCGGGCCGCCTTGGGCATGATTCAGCAGGCAGAAAAAGACGGACTTTTAAAAAAAGGTTTCACTTTAGTGGAAGGCACTGCTGGGAACACGGGAATTGGCTTGGCCACGCTAGCAGCCTCGCGGGGTTATAAATGTTTGATCGTAATGCCCAACAATCAATCCCAAGAAAAATACGACGCTTTGAATGCTTTGGGTGCTGAGCTTGTGAAAGTGGATCCTGTTCCTTTTGCCAATGAAAATCATTTTTATCACACAGCAAAAAAATTAGCCGCTGAACGTGCCGATACTTTCTGGGTGAATCAATTTGAAAACTTAGCTAATTTCCAAGCTCATAGGGACACCATGGGACCCGAAATTTGGCAACAAACCGAAGGCAAAGTCGATGCTTTTTTGGCTGCTGTGGGAACCGGTGGGACCATCGCCGGAGTGTCTCAATTTTTGAAAGAAAAAAACAAGCAAGTTCACATCAGACTTGTGGATCCCATGGGCTCGGGACTTTACAATTGGGTGCAAAATAAAAAAATGCAATCCAGTGGATCCAGCATCACTGAAGGTATCGGCATCATGAGAGAAACCGCTAACTTTAAAAAAGCCATCATCGATGATGCTGTTCAAGTCAGTGATCAAGATATGCTTTTCATGCTTTATTATTTAGCTAAAAAAGAAGGGCTTCTGATCGGCACCTCAGCCGCCCTCAATGTGTTTGGTGCCTATCAGTACGGGATGGAAAATAAAAACAGTGGCAAAAAAATTGTCACTGTTTTGTGTGACTCCGCTTTGAGGTATCAATCAAAAATCTTTAACCCAGAATTCCTGAAATCCAAAAACCTTTTAGGGGTACCGGGCACGTTTTAACCCTCGTTTTGTCCGGTGTTCCGGACAAAAAATTTAAAAACTTTTCTCTAGTCGCTTGTGTTGAAGTCCTGAAACTCCGGTGTCCAAGGCCTGATCACCATACAAATAGGGATCCTTTAGCGGGGATCCGTTTTTAACTTCATTGCCAGCAGAGACCAAATACTTCCATGAAGCATAAAAGTGGTGAGCAGAAACTCCGTCCGTGCCACCAAAGAAAAAAGATTTACTTAGTGGGTAAAAATGATCGGCTTTTAATTCTGGATAGCTGACAACTTCAATAAATTGTTTAAACCTCGAGTTAAGTTTTGCATACAGATCGTTCATAGCAGGGCGTTTGATAATAGTGTCACTGTCTGAATAAACCAAAGTGACCGGTGTATTGATGTCCATGTTTTTCAAGTACTCGGCATCAAAACCTGCTGGTGCAAACAAGATCACTTTTTGCGCCCGCATCTCTAAGGTATTGTGGCTGGGGGCACCAGCTGCCATCAGAGCAATATAGCCGCCCTTAGAGTGTCCAGAAAAAATCAACTCTCGGGGATTCAGCTGATCAGGAAATTTTTTAAGCGCAGCCAAAGTCAGCTGGTTAAAATCATCAGCCATGCGCCGCCATTTCTGATCAAAAAAACCAGAATCATACATGGGGTGAAGGACTGCGATTCCTTTTTTAGCCAAATGCTGGAAGCTGAGATCATAACCTGTTACATCGGTGGCTTGGCCATGACCGAAAACCACCACGGGAAAAAGTTTCTTCTGTCCTGATTTGCTAACAGGTAAATACAAATCCATTTTCCTGCCATTTTCCGTCCAGGATTCTTTTTTAAGATCGTAATCATAATCAGCACTGGAGGGGTGCTGAGGAAGTTCGGGTTGTCTGGGTAAATTTTGAGCTTGAGCAGGTGCATGAAGGATTAAGCTAAGTAATAAAGATAAAATCATAAAAGACCTCCTTAAAATTAAAGTAAAGATTTAAACCAGCAAGCGGGACGAAGACCTATCAAGTCTTCAGCGGCTTGGTGACAAGTGAAAGGCACTGTTTCCGTTTCTGCTTGTTTTGAAAAAGCCCCTTCCTTCACATTTTTTCCCGGAATAAAATTTTCATTGAAAATTTTTGTACATAAAGCCCCTTGCATGGAAGTGTCCATTCGGCATTGGGTGGCTGGGTGATTAGAATCTGTTTTTGCCACAACTTTGGGATCTGGAGTGCTAAAGCTAGGAGCCTGAGTTTCACCTTTTAAAGCTTGCATGGTGAAGGCCACGGATTGGGAAGCTAATAAAATTCGTGCACATAAATTTTGTGAGTCTTGATCGCTCCAGGCTTTAAAACACTGGCTACGAATTTCTAAACTGGATTCTTGATAACTTTTTTCATTTTCAACAAGTTCTGAGTTCCAAAGTTTTCTTGCGCAGGACTGTGTGGCAAAATAATCAGATTGACCTTCGTTAGCCGCCCAAGTGCCACCGATGGGTGGACCGTTGCTGGCAAAGGACACGCCGCCTAAGTGATGTCCCAGTTCATGGCACAAAATAAGAATAAATCCATCGGTGGTTAGTTCGGGTCTTCTTGCTAAGCCACCTGTGATGACCACATTCCATGAGCCAAACAATTGATTGGCTGCTGCATTGAGCTTTTCGTCACGCCAGTTACCAGAAATACGAAGTTTTCCGCCATGTGTGGCTACCACGGGTTCATAGATTTTTTGAATTTCGTTCAGAACTTCTTTAAATTTTTGCTCGGAGGTGTTGCTAGGGCCCACTTGCAAAAAAGAAAGAGGAAGGATTTCGTTATCAGGTAAAAATTTGGCATGAACAGTAAGGCTATGAAAAAAAACACTGACAAGTAATAAATAAATTTTCATTTTAATTCTCCTGCTAACATTGACTCAAAGGCAGGTTCCTGGGTCAACAGTTTTTGCTTTTCAAAAGAAAAAGCGGTGTGCGGCGCACATTTTTTGAGGGATTAAAACGGTAAGCTAATTTTTCAATCCAATTGGTTTCAAAGATTTGCTCAATCACAAAATCTGATTTTTGCTTTTCAAAGTCATTCTGGTTCATCACCAAGCGCTCATTGCATGTCATGGTAACAGGCCATTCAGTGGTGGGTTGCCATTGCCAATTGGTTCTTTCAATAAAAACCTCAGTGATCCACTGAGGATTATTGTTCAGACGAATGACAGTTTCGATTTCAGGTTTGGCATTTAAATACCGAGAGAACTGAATGATGTTGGTTTGGGCAGGAAAAAAAGAAGCAGGGATCATCAGTATAAAATTAAAAGCTAATAATAGGCTTAATCTGATTTTATGCGACCGAAAATTTTTGATCCAATCAATCAAAATTAAAAGAATCAGAGGAATAACGGGAATCACAAAACGCTCCCATTTTTGTGGGAAAAAAGAATGCAAGGCCAGGATCAAGACAATGTAGAACCAATAGGGCCATTGTTTGGGAAGGTTTTGCCTAAAGACTTTCCACCAAGAGCGACTGATAAAAAAAGGTGTCATCAGTAAAAACAAAGACAATGGAATGTAGAAGTGCCAGGGTTGCACGGCATAAAGTGAGCCAAACTGGACGTTATAAAATAGAATATCTTTTAAGGATTTATGCCACTCGCCTAAAATCCAAAAATCAAAAAAGCCATAACCCACAAATAATAGAAGTCCTAAACTGCTGCTGATAAAAAAATCTTTTTTTGATGATTTCCATAGGACTAGGCCCAATAGCCCTAGTGCTGCAATTCCCGTTTGCGGACGAAACCCAAAGGCCAGGCTGACAGCCAGCACGGATAAGAACAGGAAAAATATTTTTTTACCATCCAGGTATTTATTTAAAGAAAGTGCACTTAAAAGCAGAAAGGGAGCTGACAAGCTTTCATACATGGGGCGAGTGAAAACAAAGGGAGCTGCAAAATAAAAAGTAAAAACTAATAATGAAAGATTCCGGTCGGGAAGAGGTATAAAATACAGCAAACAAAACAGTAAAAGACCTATAGAAAGAAATCCCCAAAAAAATTGCACAAAGCGGTACTGACCGTAAGGAGAAGTTACACCCATTTGCAAAGCCAAATGTGAGGTGGCCAGCAAGGGTAGAATTTGTGAAGGGGATTTCACATCATCTGATTTTAAAATATTATGCACATTTTGAGTTTGCGCTGGAACGTAGCGAGTGATGCCTGTCCAGTACTCGTCCGTTCCCATGAAGCCGTCGTTAAGTAAAAGTGTGAGGAAATAAACAAGAAGAAAAAGCCCTGTTAAAACAACAGTCTTTTTAGACATAAAAAGGTTCCCAGTCACAAACGCGGTCATTGGACGGGTGTAAAAAATCCGGTAAGCTTTGATCAGTTTTCAGTAAGCAATAAAGACCATAAGGAAGTTTCGTGCTGACCCAGCCTTTAGGGGCCCGCATATGTAGATCATTGCGCATCTGTAAGTAGACTAAAAATTCATGGGGATGAATTTCATTATAAACACGCCACAGCAGAGACTCAAAAATATCTTCGTTATCAGCCAGCAGTCCCGTTAAGTAGCGAAAATTAAGTGGAGCTTCCTGTTTCAGTCGGTGAACAGGTTTTGTCAAAGTTCTGGTCCATCCTAACCATTTGCCAAACTTTAAAAACTGGCGAAAATTATGCGCCACTTGATTGTATTGATAAGGAATGTATTCTTGAACTTGAGCAGCGGACCAAGGGGCCACGCAGCCAATGATATTTTGATTAGCATCTACTGCTACATAAAAATCTTTTAAGTTTAGGCCTTGCCATCTTGCTATCCAATTTTCTGTGGAGGAGCGATCATAAATCGCCGATAAATCCCGGTCTTTTTTCTTTTGTAAGATGTAATAAAGCAATGCCTCTTCTAAGGTTTCATCCACTTTTTTTATTCTTAATCGAGGCAGTGGATTTCTTGCACCTGGCAGCGTTCCATGAAGGCTTACGATATTAAACCTTCGAAACAAATGATAGCGAGGCCAGGGTCTTTTGGTATTTCGCGGACGAATAAAAGTATTCAGAACCTTAGCATCTGAAACATTCAGCACCGAAAAAAAATGATCCACATCGTAGGCTTTGCGAATTTCATCTAAAACCGGTTGAAAGTGCTGACCCCAAGCGAGAATGGCTCCTCGGTTGTTATTAATACGAAGATCACGACCGATGGCCACTGTTTGCAGTCTTCCACCCAACCACATATTTTGGATCACAAAGGTGGCCACACCTTGCAATTTTTTATCTTTTGGATCTCGCAAAGTGTAGGTCACGTGCTGATCAGATTGAATGTCGTAGGGAAGAAAAAAATCATCGTGGCGATCTATTTTGAGCTCTATCAATTCGCCCATAGTGAATTGACCAAAAAATTGTTTCAGTTCCCAACTGTGCTCGGGTCTGGCAATTTCAAGGATCATGCTTTTGCATCCCAAATCACTTCGGGAGCTTTTGTTTGTAAATGAATCCATCTGGCTAAGGTGAAAAAGTAATCACTCAACCGGTTGAGGTAAACAAGTTCCTGAGAATTTTTCTCTCCAAGGCCTACCACATGTCTTTCAGCCCTTCGGCAGACGGTACGGCACAGGTGAGCCCAAGAGCTTGAAGGGTGTCCGCCGGGAAGAATAAATGAACTTAATTTCGGCAAGGGATGATTAAGAAAATCAATTTCTTTTTCCAGCCATTCGATATGGGAATCATCCAAGCTTGGAAGTTTGGCAATGATCTGTTCATTTTCACAGGCCAGCCGAGAGCCGATATTAAAAAGATGATTTTGAATGCGAAACAATGATTTTTGTAAAACTGTGACGTCCACCGCATCCATTTGTGAATTCAATGAGTCACGTAAGGATCCAATAAAGGAATTCAGTTCATCCACATCGCCGTAGGCCTGAACCCGGGGATGATATTTCGAAACACTTTGGCCATCCACCAGACTTGTGGAACCCAGATCACCTTTTTTTGTATACACACTTGCTTTAGGAATTTGACTCATGGTCTTTTCATGATTCATGCTACAGCTATGACAAGTCAATCATTGATGGTGACCATTCCACATTCGGGCGAAAAAGTTCCAGAGCAAACTCCTTGGCTCAAGGTTCTGCCTGAAACGATTTTGATGCAAGATGTGGATCGCTATGTTGATGTTCTCTACGAACCTGCTCTTAAAAAGCTGAACATTCCGTTTGTGAAAACCCAGTGGCATCGCTATGCAGGAGATTTAAATCGCTTTGACACGGATGTGGATGCCAGCACCGTGTTAAATCATAAAACTCCAAAGGGGCCGCATGTCAGAGGTTTTCATTGGATGATGACAACCAAAGAAGAAATCTTGATGCCCGAGCCCATGACTCAAGAAACTCACGATCAACTGGTGCAATTGATTTATAAACCGTTCCATGAAAAAATTCATGAGCTTAAAAACTCACTTAAAAAACCTTGCTACCACTTGGATCTGCATAGCATGCCGTCGGTGGGAACGGCACAGCACAAGGACCCGGGCGAACAACGAGCAGATATCGTCATAAGTGATCAATTGGGAAAAAGTGCCTCAACTGGTTTTCGTGATTTGGTGATTACAAGTTTTGTGACAGCTGGTTTCAAAGTGGGTTATAACTGGCCCTATGTGGGCGGAAGGGTAACGGAAACCTATGGTCAGCCCCAGGCCGGCCATCACACCCTGCAAGTCGAACTCAATCGGTCACTTTATATGAACGAAACGACTAAAAAATTGAACCCTGATATTGCTAAAATTCAGTCTCAGCTTGAGTCAGCCTTGTCAGGAATTGTTAAAAAAATACTGCAACTTTGACGGTGCACAATGCTGTAAGCCGTCAGCCGATTGGACTTCTCAATTTATAAAGGCTTATGTAGTATTAATACATAGTGAACACACCACAACCTAGAAGTCTCTACCGTCGATTATTAAAACCCATGGCCTCTTTGAAGCTAGCTGTTTTCACTATGGCGTTGATGGCCGTGGTTTCTGCTGTGGGCACTTTCGTTGAAGCTAAACTCGGACTCGAGCACGCGCAAAAATTAGTTTATCAATCCTACTGGATGATTGCAGTGATGGTTCTTTTCGTTACCAATTTGACAGCTGTAATTTTGGATCGATGGCCTTGGCAGGCCAAGCACTCGTCTTTTATTTTAGCCCATGTGGGTCTTATTATGTTGGTACTGGGTCAGTGGGTGGGTAACAACTACGGCCTTGATGGCACCATGAATATCAATATCGGTTCTGAAAACAAATTTGTGACGGTTTCAAAAACAGAAGTTCAGGTGTACTCTTCATTTGATGCTGTTCAATACACCCGGCTTTACCGTCAAGATGTGGATTTTATTTCCAATCCACCCACTCCGGAAAAGCCTCTTGTGTTTAAGCTTGAAGAAGGTGAGCTCAAATTCACCGAGTTCAAACCTTTCGTTGTGCCCAAGCGCGACATTCTTCCGTCCGACAATGAAAACAGCGGACGAGCCGTTCGCTTTCAAATTAAAAACAATCAGACCCAAGCTGTGGAATGGGTTTACCAGAAAAGCTCTCAACTGTCTGATATAAAGCCCATGGGACTTATGAATGTGGTGATGGGTCCCATTAAGCCAGAATTGGTCGGCCAAAATATTTTGCATTTTGAATTTCAAAACGATGAACTTATTGTGACCACTTATAAAAAGGGCGAACAGCAATTGCATCGTCGGTGGATGGCTAAAGAATCGGACTCACTGCAGTTGGACTGGATGGGGTTTGAGCTGAAGCTTCTTCGGGTGCTACCCAAAGCTGAAGAATCCTGGGACTTTCAAGAAAAAGACGGACCGACTCCGCTGACTGTGGCAGCTGCAAAAATTAATTATAAAAACAAAGATCAATGGGTCTTGCAAAACGACACTTTAAAAATATTCTCAGAAAATGCTGTCTATATTTTGACCTACGGACAGAAGCGCTTTGAACTTGATTTCTCTGTGCAGCTTAAAGATTTTGAGATGGTAAAGTATGAAGGCGTTAATAAGGCCATGGAATACAAAAGCATCGTGAATGTTCCCACCATTGAAAACCATGTGATTTCTATGAATGAGCCATTGAAGTTTAAAGGGCTCACTTTTTATCAAGCCAGCTTCCAGCAAGATGAAATGGGAAAACCCATTTCATCAGTTTTAAGTGTTAACTATGATCCGGGTCGAGTTTTAAAGTATTTAGGATCTTTACTTGTCAGCATAGGAATTATTCTACTTTTCTATTTTAAAAGGAAGTGGTCATGGCCTTTTTCAAAAAAGCCTTAGTTAGTTTTGTTTTCCTTTTTAATTGCTTAACTTTTGCAGTCACTGAACTTCAAGTTTTGCCAGTCCAAGACGGAGGAAGACAAAAGCCTTTCGACAGTTTTGCTCGTGAAAACCTAGAGCTTGTTTACGGCAAAACGAGTTTTGAAGGCCGCCCTGCTTATGAAGTTATTTTCACTTGGATGCTGACTCCGGAAGCATGGGCAGAAAAAGAAATTTTTCAAGTTTCTAACTTGGATGTGAAAAAGCGCCTAGGGCTTAAAGAAGATGGAAAGCGCTACAAGGGCCAAGACTTGTTTGGAAACCCAGCATTTACTGACCTTATGGTAGAGCTTCGTGACAAACGAGAAACAAAAGAAAAGTTGACGCCTTATTATCAAGCTTTGCAAAGGCTTGAAAATCAGTACTTTATCTTTACTGAAATCGCTGCGGGCCGAATGTTAAAAGTCCTTCCAATGGAAGGCCAAGAAGTTTGGGGTTCAGTGGCTGAATTACCTGCCGAATTCCAAGGTTTGTTCGCTGAAATTACCAAGTCTTTTATCTCTTCCATTGGCACCCAGGTGGAAGGTGGAAGTTCTGCTGATAAAGCTCAAGCTTTAAAAACTCTTGATCAGGCCGTTCTGAATTTCAAAAAGGCGGCTCAGGAAAAAAGTGCGGGACTGTATCCCACTGGATCGTCATTCAATATTGAAGTTCATTTTAATGAATTTCATCCCTTTCGCTGGTCAGCCGTTTTCTACGGGCTTTCGTTACTTCTCTATATATTAGTGTGGGTCATGACGAAGCCAATCATGCAAACTATTGCCCACGGATTTTTAGGCGTTGGCTTTTTATTGCACACTTATGGTTTTGCCATTCGGGTTTATCTGACCGGGCATCCGCCAGTGACCAATATGTATGAGACTGTGGTTTGGGTGGCCTTTGGTGCTGTCGTCTTTGCAGGAATCTTAGCCTACTATATGAAAAATAAATTTCTCATGGTGGGCGGAGCCATGGTGGCCACTCTTTGTATGATCGTGGCCGATAACGCGCCGGTGATTTTGGATGATTCCATTCAGCCACTTGAAGCCGTGCTTAGAAGTAACTATTGGCTGACCATTCACGTTTTAACCATCACTGTTTCTTACTCAGCCTTCTTCTTAGCCATGGCTTTGGGGGACATCGGACTGATTTATTATCTTCGCGGCGAGAAAAAGTTTGCTAGTGAAATTAAAGCCATTGCTCAAAGTGTTTATCGATCTATGCAAATTGGCTTAGCTTTTTTAATTCCAGGAATTATTTTAGGCGGTATTTGGGCTGATTATTCCTGGGGTCGATTTTGGGGTTGGGATCCGAAGGAAACTTGGGCATTGATTGCGGCCTTGGGATATTTGGGTGTCCTTCATGGTCGTCTTGTTGGCTTGGTCCGTGATTTTGGAATGATCGCCGGCGGAGTTGCGACTTTTTCTTTGGTCATCATGGCTTGGTACGGGGTGAACTTCGTGTTGGGTGCAGGTTTGCATTCCTATGGATTCGGAGCGGGTGGAGTGGAATATGTATCCGCCTTTGTAATCGCACACTTTATACTGATCATTTATGTGGCACTTGTTCGCAGAGAACGACAAAAACATCAGTAATGCCTTAAAAAAAACTGCTTGCGCCTTCGCCATAAAAGTCTTTAAATGGCAACGAAACTAATTATATCAATCACTTCGCTTTTTTATAATAAGGTGTGGATGGCTATGGCTCAATTTATTCTCTTGGTCGTGATGGGATTGTCTTTAACGGCGTGTAAATTTCAATACGGAATCGGCTACAACAAGGGCTATCAACCCGAACAGCCGATTCCTTTTGATCACTCCCTTCACGTTGGTAAACACAATATTCAATGTCAGTACTGTCACAACCAGGTGGAAAGATCCACTCACTCCAATATTCCCTCTCTGCAAAGCTGCATGAACTGTCACTTGCAGGTGAAGACAGACTCTCCTTATATAACGAAAATTCGTGAAGCTTACGACGCTGGCCAATCCATCAACTGGGTGAAAGTTCACATGCTTCCTGATCACGTTAGATTCAATCACTCGGCTCACTTGAATAAAGGTGTTAGCTGCCAAACCTGTCATGGGGAAATCGAAAAGATGCAGGTGGTTTACCAGTACTCTGATCTTTCCATGGGCTGGTGTATCAACTGTCACCGCGAACAATCTAGTAAAGCTCCCCTTAACTGTTCCACTTGCCATTATTAATTTATCTCTTCATCGAGGAATAAGAAAACATGCAAAACAATCACCACGATCACGATCATGAAGAATCCGAAGAAATTTTAGCGCAAAAGAAAGCGGCTCGTCCTGATATTCAACGCGACAATAAATACTGGGCGAACCTCGAGCAGTACAACAATGATCCTGAATTCTGGAAAGCAGCGGAAGCTGAATTTCAATCATCACCTTTGCGTGGTGAAAAAGAAGAAGGCTGGGCTCGCCGTGAATTTTTAAAATTGATGGGAGCTTCAGTGGCCATGGCCTCTGCTGGCTGTATCCGCAGACCTGTGCAAAAAATTGTTCCTTATAATAAACAACCTGAAGAAGTTGTTTTGGGTGTGGCCAATTATTACACCTCCGCATTCTATGATGGCCTCGAACCTTTAAGCGTTCTTGTTAAAACTAAAGAAGGCCGACCACTGAAAGTGGAAGGTCATCATGAATTTCCTCTCTCTGAAGGTGGTACTTCTGCAAGATCTCAGGCGGCTCTTTTAAGTCTTTATGATCCTGAAAGAATCAAAGGTCCTAGAAAAAATATTTTTAACGAAAAAAGATCCAATAAAGATACCATTCAAATCAAGTGGGACGATCTTGATGATCAAATTGTCGAACAGCTTAAAAAAGGTCAAGTGGCCGTTTTAACGGGATCCCTACCAAGTCCCTCGACTCGCTCGATTATCAAAGAATTTTGCCAAGCTTTCGGTGGTCAGCACTACTCTTGGGAGCCTTTGAATCTATCTGACGTATCAGTTGGACAAAAGCTTTCCTACGGTGAAGCTGCCATTCCTTATTATCATTTTGATGAAGCAAAAACCATCGTGTCCATTGATGCGGACTTTTTAGGTGCTTGGCATACTCCAGTTACGAATTCCAGACAGTTTTCTAAAGGCAGAAAAAATGTCGACAAGATGTCTAGGCTTATTACATTTGATTCTAATTATTCTTTAACGGGTGCTAACTCAGACATCCGATTTAAAATTAAACCCAGCCAGCAAATCACAGTGGCCATGGGTCTTGCCTATGAATTAATTGTGAAACAAGGAAAGTCTTCCTACGCTTCAAATTCTCTTGTTAAATCAACTCTAGAAAATTTCAGCACGGCGGCTGCTGACTTGGGAATTGATCCTGCTGTTTTTGCAGAAGTCGCCAACAATCTTTGGGACAGTCGCGGTGAATCTGTGGTTGTGGCCGGTGGTCTTCCCACAATGAACGGTCAACAATCTAGCCTTCAAATTGCTGTGAACTTTCTGAACGCTGTTTTAGGAAATGACGGAAAAACAATCGATTACAAATTTGATTGGTCTAATTCACTGTCAGCTTCTTGGGACGGGCTTTTAGCATTGATCGAAAAGATGCAAGCCGGACAAGTGAAGACCCTTGTGATTCACAGAACGAATCCAGTTTACGCTTTGCCTGACTCCTTAGGTTTTCAAGAAGCTTTGAAAAAAGTGGATGTGATTATCACAACCAGTGACCGCATGGATGAAGTGGCTCAGCATTCTCACTATGTAGCACCGGATAATCATATCATGGAAAACTGGGGAGACATCGAATCCACCACAGGTCTTTTATCCATTCATCAGCCCACACTCAGACCATTATGGGACACAAGATCCTTTCAATTAAGTCTCATGACTTGGGCATATTTGGCAGACCGTGGACCTAAGCGTTTACTGGCTTATGAATCCTACTTTGATTATTTAAAAAATTATTGGAAAGAAGAAATTTATCCTCAAGCGGGTAAAGGTAAAAACTTCGAAACTTTCTGGCAGGAACTTCTACAAAACGGTTACGTGGGTTCCGCTCCACAGGGTGCTGGCTCAAGATCTTTTAAAACTGAAGCATTGAACCAAGTTAAAAAAGTAGCAGCCACTGATGGTTATGAACTTGTGCTTTACCCCACCGTGCAACTAGCTGATGGTTCACAAAGCAACATCGCCATTCTTCAAGAGCTCCCAGATCCTGTGACTAAAATCGTTTGGGACAACTATGTCTCTTGTTCAATGGCAACTGCTGAAAAGTTGAAGTGCAAAGAAGGCGACCTAGTTAAAATCACCGTGGGCACTCGTGATATGACTTTACCTTTGCATATTCAACCAGGTTTGCATGATTCTGTTCTTGCTGTGGCTGTTGGTTACGGCAGAACTCACGCAGGCTCCATTGCGAATGGCGTTGGTCAAAACGCTTATCAGTTTGCTAACATTTCTAAAGATTCCATCCAGTTCTCTGGACAAAATGTGGGTATCACTAAACTTGGAAAACGAGTTCAGTTGGCAACCACTGCGGGTCACCACACAATGGAAGGCCGTCAGATTGTTGCTGAAGCTACCATTAAAGATTTCAAAAAAGATCAAGCTGCAGGCCTTCACAAGCATCATATTTGGTCCATGTGGAGTGGACATCAGTACAACGGAAACAAATGGGGACTTGCCGTTGATTTGAATTCTTGCACAGGATGTTCGGCTTGCGTGATCGCTTGCCAAACGGAAAACAATGTCCCTGCAGTTGGAAAAGCTTACGTTCTTCAGGGCCGTGAAATGCACTGGATTCGTATCGATCGTTATTACAAAGGTGATATGGCCAATGCAGAAGCTGTGTTCCAGCCTGTGATGTGTCAGCACTGTGATAACGCTCCTTGTGAAACTGTTTGCCCGGTCCTTGCAACTGTTCACAGTGACGAAGGTACTAATGATATGGCCTACAACCGTTGCGTAGGAACTCGTTATTGCTCAAACAACTGTCCTTATAAAGTCAGACGCTTTAATTGGTTCAATTACCGAAAAGAAATTCCTAACCCTGTTCACATGTCATTTAATCCTGATGTAACAGTCAGGATCCGTGGAGTTATGGAAAAGTGCACATTCTGTATTCAAAGAATTCGTGCAGCCAGAAACACTTCGAAGCTTGAAGGTCGTCCTTTAAAAGATGGCGATGTGAAAACGGCATGTCAAACTTCTTGCCCAACGGATGCACTTATTTTTGGTGATATGAACGATCCTAATTCTCGAGTTTCAAAAGCTTTTGCTGAACCAAGATCTTACGGATTACTCGAAGAGTGGGGCGCAAAGCCTAGTGTTCGGTACATGACTAAGATTCGTAACAACGATCAAGAGTCCGCAAGCAAAGACGGAGGCGCTCATGCTGAAGCGTAATCAACTGATCTTAGGAAATAAAACTCTTGCTGATATCACCGAAGATATTTGTAAGCCGGTGGAAACTCTTCCTTCAAAAGGGTGGGTCGCCTTATTTTTAAGTGCGAAAACATTGTTAATTTTTTATGTGATTATCTTAGGAATCATCATCGCTAACGGTATGGGTTTGCTAGGCGTTAACCATCCAAATGGATGGGGAACGATGATTATCACTTTCGTTTTCTGGATCGGTATTGGTCACGCAGGAACTTTGATTTCTGCGATTCTCTTTTTGTTCCGTCAAAAGTGGAGAACTTCAGTGGCAAGAACGGCTGAAGCCATGACTGTGTTTGCAGTTATGACAGCAGGTCTTTTTCCTTTACTTCACACGGGTCGACCATGGCTCGACTTTTGGTTGTTTCCATATCCCAATCAACGAGGCCCATTGTGGGTGAACTTTAGATCTCCTTTATTGTGGGACGTGTTTGCGGTTTCTACTTACGCAACAGTTTCCATCGTGTTCTGGTACATCGGTCTTGTTCCTGACTTTGCAACAATTAAAGACCGCGCAAAAAATAAATTCAGAAGACTGGCCTACGGAGCTTTGTCATTGGGATGGCGGGGAACGGCTCGTAACTGGAGCCACTACGAAATGCTTTATTTAATATTAGCAGGTCTCTCGACTCCGCTGGTTTTATCTGTTCACACCATCGTATCCTTTGACTTCGCTGTGGCCTCTTTGCCTGGCTGGCATACAACCATTTTCCCTCCTTACTTCGTGGCCGGTGCGATTTTTTCTGGATTTGCGATGGTTGTGACTTTAATGACTTTGGTAAGAATCGGTATTCCTCAGTTCAAGGATTACATTACCATTGATCATATGGAAGTTATGAACAAAATCATCATGGCCACAGGTTTGATGGTGGGTTACGCCTATGCTTCCGAGTTTTTCATAGCTTGGTACTCTGGCAATCAGTACGAAAGATTTGTGTTTATCAACCGTGCGTTTGGTCCTTACGGTTGGTCCTATTGGATCATGGTCACTTGTAACGTGATCATCCCGCAACTCTTCTGGTTTAAAGCTCTTCGTCGTAGCATTCCTGTGATGTTTGTTGTTTCTATTTTTGTTAATATCGGAATGTGGTTCGAGCGTTATGTGATTACAATCACATCTTTGCACCGGGATTTTTTACCTTCCAACTGGGGACAGTACGCCTGGTCGTTCTTCGATAGTGCCGTTCTGCTTGGAAGTTTCGGTATGTTCTTAACCTTGTTCTTACTTTACTTACGTTTATTCCCTGCGGTTTCTATCGCAGAAGTTAAACCAGTACTTCATGTGGGTCGTAAAGATTTAGAACCATCTAGCGGAGGTCATCACTAATATGGCAAAAAAACGAATTGGTGGTTATGCAGGAATTTGGACAGATGAACACTTAGTTGTTGAGGCAGCTAGAAAAGTTCACTCTATGGGTTTTTCAAAGTTTGATGCCATTTCTCCCTATCCTATACACGGAATGGAAGAAGCCTGTGGAATCAAACGCTCTATGATCCCTTACGTAACCTTTGGTGCAGGAACCTTTGGCTTGTTAGGTGGTCTTTGGTTCACATGGTGGACTTCGGCTGTGAACTGGCCGATCAATGTGGGTGGTAAACCATTTTTTAGTTTACCGGCTTTTATCCCTATCATTTTTGAATTAACAATTTTATTTGCAGCGCTTTCCTCTGTCGGAGCCTTATTTGTATTATGTAAACTTCCTCAGGTGGATCCACCAGTGATTGATCCTGATCTTACATCACACAAGTTTGCGATATTTATTCCTGAAAATGATATGGGTTATGATGAAACCAAGTTGGACCAGCTTTTCAAAAGCATGGGTGCCATTGAAACTAAAAAAGTGGCGGAGTTTTAATTATGAAATTATTTAAACTTTCACTTCTTGCACTTTCGTTTTCCCTTGTGGCTTGCGGTGATAAATCAAAGCCCAACATCGAATTGATACAAGACATGATGGAATCTCCTTCGATTAAAGCTCAAGAGTACGACGTGAATGCTCCCAATGGAATCAGCGCCCGAGTTCCTCCTGCTGGCACAGTGCCTCGGGGATTTGAGCCTTACCCTTACGGCAATGACTTTGAAGCCGCCACAAATAATAAAAATCCACTTATTGGTGACATGAGCGAAGAAGTTTTGATGACAGGACAGAAGTATTACAACACTCAATGTATGGTTTGCCACGGCATGAAGGGCGAAGGTTCTGAAAAAGCCACTGTCGCTCAATTGATGGCCCTTAAACCACCACCCATGATTTCGGATAAAATCAAAGGCTGGACGGATGGACAGATTTATCATGTGATCACCATGGGGCAAGGTGTGATGGGTCCTTATGCGTCTCACATCCCAGCCAAGTACCGTTGGCAAGTTGTGAATTATATCCGTCACTTACAGAAGTAATTTAAATTAGAAATAAAAAGGCAAGGTTAGATTATGGCAGGATCCCAACACAAACTCGAACTTAAAGTAGAAAAGTTTGTCGCTTCAGCAAATCTTAAAACAGCCATGTGGGTATTAATCGCATTGGGTGTTTTATCTTTTATTATTGGTTTAAGGTCCCCCGAAAGATTGTGGCCTGCGTACTTAACGGCTTTCTTTTACTTCTCCTGTTTGGGTCTTGGTGGCCTCTTTTTTACAGCCATTCAGCACATTGCTAAAGCCGGTTGGTCCACATCCATCAGACGTTTATCTGAATCCATGACCTCATTTATTCCCTACATCTTAGTGACCGGTCTTATTTTATTGATTGGAATGCACTACCTGTTTCCATGGGCGAATGAAGAAGTTGTAAAATCAGTACCACTTGTTGCAGCAAAGACCGGTTATCTTAATGTGGGATTTTTTGCAGTCAGGCTTTTATTATTCTGCGTAGGCTGGTTGGCCTTTAGATACTTTATTGTTGGAAATTCTCTCAAGCAGGATCAATCAGGTGATGTGAACTTGACCCATAAAAATGTGGGTTTGTCAGTTGGCTTTATTTTGTTCTTTTCAATTTCCTTTACATTATTCAGTATGGATTTACTGATGAGTTTATTACCAACTTGGTATTCAACTATCTTTGGTATTTATACTTTCGCGGGCCTCTTTCAATCCTCTTTAGCTTTTTTAGCATTGATGATTATTTTCATGCAGCGATCCAACTTTGTAAAAGGCTACATCACTGTCGAGCATCTTCATGATGTGGTGAAATTTTTAAAAGGTTTCACTGTATTTTGGGCCTACATTGCATTTTCTCAGTATATGCTGATCTGGTATGCGAACATCCCCGAAGAAACTGAGTATTATTTGATGCGTTCACAAAACAGTGGCTGGATCATGATTTCGATGGCACTGCTTATTTTCCGTTTTATTGTGCCTTTTTTAGCTTTGTTGCCACGGGGTCTTAAGCGAAACGAAAATCATGTGATTCTCGTGTCTTCGCTGATCTTAATCATGCAGTACGTAGACATTTACTGGATGGTGTATCCTAACTTCTTCCACGGTCATGTGACCTTTGGTTTTATCGAAGTGGGAATGTTTGCTGGTTTTGCGGGAATGTTTCTTTATTCAGTGTCTTCGTTTTTATCAAAGAACAGCATCGTTGCGATCAAGGATCCACGCCTTCACGAGGCTGTTAATCATCATGTGACCTACTAATTGGTGTAAGTTACAGGTTTACGGACTCAGCTACCTGGTTTTGCTGCTGAGTCCGTTTAGTTTATTTCTCTAAACACTCAATCACAATAGCATCAAGCAATTGATCGGAAGGTAGCAAGTACTGAAGTCTTGCGTACTTTTCAGCTGAACCATAGCTCTGGGTCGAGATGGCTGAATTCGTTATTGCATCATACAAGTGAATCACGATCACATCGTTAGACAAAGCCACAAATCCGTTAAACTGGGTCAATACTTGAAGTTTAAAGTTAATGAGTGAGCCATGGGGATCGTCAGATTTCTCGAGAATCATTTCTTGCTGGATATTAACTTGATCGTCAAATTCCTGCAAAACACATTGGATATTTCCCGCCAAAGCTTGGGTAGAAATAAGTGATAGGGTTAAAAGAAGGATGCTTTTCATGAGGACTCCTGGGTAGGTGTTGGTTTTAAAGGTCAATTAGCATTGAACACAGATAAATAGCCCTGTTAACGCAAGATGTTTGGGTTTTTATTTGACCCTCTAAGGCCTGCTGGCTAATTTATATTTAATGCGTCAAAAATCTTTATTAACTGCTCTATCCACAATGACCTCATTTTAATTCTATGTCGCATATTCAGATTATTCTGCCGGATAATTCCGTAAAAACTTTTGATCACGAACCTACAGCTCTCGAAGTGGCTGAATCCATCGGGCCAAGGCTAGCCAAAGAAACTTTGGGTGTGAAGATTAATGGTTCAAATGAGATTCAAGATCTTAGGCTGCCCCTCACTGATGGTACAAAAATTGAGCTTGTTACCACTCGCAGCTCTGACGCCAACGAGGTAATCAGACATAGTGCAGCCCATGTGATGGCGCAAGCGGTGCAAAGAATTTGGCCCGAAGTCAAAGTCACCATTGGTCCTGTGATTGAAAATGGTTTTTACTACGATTTTGATTCTTCTTTTAATTTTACCGAAGAGCATTTTGAAAAAATTGAAAAGGAAATGCAAAAAATCTTAGATGCCAATTACCCACTGGTTCGAAAAAATATCGCAATCGATGAAGCCATCCAAATTTTCACAAAAATGAAAGAGCGCTTCAAAGTAGAAATTATCCAGGATCTGAAAGCTAAAGGCGAAACTGTCGTGGGCATTTATGATCAAGGGGATTGGTTTGATCTTTGCCGTGGACCTCACGTCCAAACAACAGGGCAAATCAAAGCCATTAAGCTTTTAAGTGTGGCGGGGGCCTACTGGCGCGGGGATGAAAAAAATCCGATGCTTCAACGGGTCTATGCAACTGCTTTTCAGGATAAAAAAGAACTTGAAAAGCATTTACAAAACTTAGAAGAAGCCAAAAAACGAGACCACCGGAAACTAGGTAAAGAGCTTGGGCTTTTCATGTTTCATGAATGGGCACCAGGTTCTCCGTTTTTTACTGGTAAGGGTACAATTGTTTATAATGAGCTGCAAAGACTGATCCGGGATAAATACAAACAGTACAATTATCAAGAAGTGATCACGCCGCAAATTTTTGATGTTTCTTTATTTAAAACATCAGGTCACTACCAAAACTACAAAGAAGACATGTACTTCATGCAAGCGGACGAGCGTGAGTTCGGTGTGAAACCCATGAACTGTCCTTCCCATTGTTTGCTCTTTGGGTCTACTCATCATTCTTATAAAGATCTTCCCATTCGCATGGCCGATTTCGGAAGACTTCACCGTTATGAAAAATCAGGAGCCATGTCAGGACTCACAAGGGTCAGAACATTCTGCCAAGATGATGCTCACGTATTTTGTACAATGGATCAGTTGCAAGGTGAAATTCAAAACTTCATGAATTTGTTTAATGATGTTTATCAAATTCTTGGAATGACAGATTATAAAATTGGTCTCAGCACCAGGCCTCAAGCCCGATTAGGTTCTGATGAGGTTTGGGATAAAGCTGAAACAGCACTGGCCGAGTCTTTAAAAAATTTGAACTTGAAGTATCACATCAACGCCGGAGACGGAGCCTTCTACGGTCCGAAATTGGATTTTCAATTTACTGATGCCATCGGACGCTTGTGGCAGTTAGGTACTTTGCAGTGTGATTTTAACTTACCTGAAGCCTTTCAGCTGAAATACGTGGGTGAAGACAATTCAGAACATCGACCTGTGATGCTTCACCGTGCGATCTTGGGTTCACTGGAAAGATTCATCGGAGTCTACCTCGAGCACACAGCTGGGCACTTACCTGTTTGGCTGTCACCTGTGCAAGTGATGATACTCAATGTGACAGACCGGGTGAATGACTACTGCGAAACTTTGCAAAAAAACTTAATGGCAGAAAACGTCCGTGTGGAATTTGACCGTAAAAATGAAAAATTGAATTACAAAATTCGTGAAGCGCAAATGCAAAAAATTCCCTATATGATCATTGTAGGGGATCAAGAGGCCCAGAATGGAAAAGTCTCCATTAGGCTTCGAGATGGAAAAATGATCAATGGTATTGAAATGAACTCTTTTGTGAATCATATCACAGCTGAAATTAAAAATAGAAAAGCACTTACGCTTGAAAGTTAAAAAAACGACCTTGAAGGAGGTATACAATCGCTGCTCCATTTGAAAAAGGAATGAAGAGTGGTCCTGGTGGACCCGGTGGAAATTTTAAAGACAAAAAACGTGGAGATGGTTTGCGAGTCAATCGTGACATCCGAGCTCCACAAATTCGAGTCATCGATGATAACGGACAAATGATTGGTGTAATGGCTGTTCCAGAGGCCTTAAGAATTGCCGAAGATCGAGGACTTGATCTGATTGAAATTGTGCCGAATGCGACGCCTCCCACATGTAAAATCATGGATTATGGTAAGTATAAATACGAAAAGAAAAAGCAAGACGCGGCCACTCGTAAAAAACAAGTGATCGTCACAATCAAAGAAATCCAAATGCGACCACGAACGGATCAGCATGATTTCGAAACTAAAATGCGTCATGCAAGACGATTTTTGCTTGAAGGTGATAAAGTCAAAATCAATATGCGCTTTTTGGGTCGGGAAATGGCTCACCAAGAATTTGGAATTCAGTTGATGCGTAAAGCGATGGAATTTGTGGCCGATCTTTCCATGATTGAAAGTCAGCCTAAAATGGAAGGTAAACAAATGTTTACTTTAATCGCTCCAGATCCAGTAAAAGTAAAAGATTATCTTAAAGCTCATCCTGATGCTGTTAAAAAAGCACAGGCGGCAGCGCCAGGTGATTTGAAAGCAGAAAAAGATGAAGAAGAATAATCTTGTTCTTCTTTCCTTAGCTGTTTTATTTTTAAATGGTTGTGCTTTTTTACACCAGTTTCAAATGAGCTCCATTGATTCAGAAGCCGTTATGACTGGTAAAAAATTTGAGATCATAGTCAGTGAAACTGGCGTGAATTTACAAGAAGCAGCGGATACGGCCAAACTTTTCACTCAAAGCCAGCAAACTCGAAAAGAAATGCAACAGATCAACGATATCATATCGATGTTTCAAATGGGGCCACGCACAGGCAATATGGTTTTCAATGAAAAATACGCGGATTCCATCATGCGAGCCATCCAGCTCGAATGTCCTAGTCGAAAAATCAGTGGACTGACATCCATTCGTGAAACGGCCAAATACCCGGTTGTCAGCGGGGAAATCGTCCGCATTACTGGCTACTGCCAAAAAGGATCTTAATTATGAAAAGTCTATTATTAATTTTAAGCGCTTTTTTTCTGATGTCTTGCACTCATTTATCAAGTGTCTCCACATCGGCCATTCCCACTCAGCGGTCAAAACCCGTCAGTGCGGTGGGAGAGCGTTTCATGTTTATGTTATTTAATTTTGATAACAAGTATGTGGACAATATGGTGATGGATTTGGCCAGACAGTGCCCTAAAGGCCGAGTCGAAGGCATTTTAACAAAGTATGAAGTCATAACTTACTTTCCACTTTTTGCGTATAATTTGAAGGCCTCTGCCGACGGCTATTGTGTAGCAAAAAATTAAGGATTTAAAATGTTAAAAAAATTATCTCTTCTTTTTGCTTTTTCAGTTCTTTCAGCCTGTGCTCACAGTGTGCATCTCTACCAAGCCACTGATCAAAACGGAGGCTCAGGTCAGTTGATCGAAGCGATGACTCAGCAAAAAGTGATTCTAGGGTTTGCTCAGGAAACCAACTACGTGAACCAGGCTTATGATCAATTGAAACAACAATGTCCTAAAGGGCGAGTTGAGGGCATTAATACACGCTATAGTACATCTTTAGGATTTTTCAGTTGGACTAATAAAATTCGTATGCGCGGCTATTGTATTAATTCTTAATATTTCAAAAATGTTTTAGAGACCCACAGAGGTCCAATCAGTAAAAAGAAAATGTCTTTTAAAAAAGAGGGCTTTTTGCCCTCAATCTTGTGCCCGATAAATTGCCCGATCCAAGCCACAATGAATATTCCAAGCCATAACTGATAGCTGTGATGACTTAAAAGGTGGATCACCACCATCATCGGGATCACTTGCGATAGAATGACCACAAACACACTTAAGTTTTTGAACTGAGAGTAGTAAAGAAGTCCTAAAGCAATAAGAGCGTAAGAAGCCCAATGGGAAGGCCCTGGTATTTGGCCTAATAATCCAAGTAAACTAAGTAAAATAAGCGGTACACAAACTTTGTGGATTTTTTGATTCACAGGGTTTTCATGAGAAAGACCATATTCTGACAAAAGGGATGAAAGTTTATTTTTATTAGTCATAATATAAAGCTAATAAGATTTTATTTCCATGTCCAGTGAACTCTGGAGCGAGGGTTTAATTGATTTATTTGATTCAGCTCATCAGTAGTTTAACCTTAATTTCCGTTCTTTTTTGTTGGATAAAACCCATGACAAGGCTGACTTGGGGTTTATCCTTATTCGCCAGTTGTTTTTATGGTCCACTGTTGGTTCTGAACCTTCTAATATTCGCTGTAAGGCCCAGTGAATTTCACTTTGTTTCGATTGCGGTACTTGTGGGGCATGTTTTAATTGTTTATTTTAAGTATAGATTCGATAGACCTTTTTCTTGGTTCTCGATGTTTTTCTATCTTCCTGCTTTTTGGTCTCGGCCCAATGAAATATGGAAATTAAAAAGTGGTAAGGCTCACTTTTACCGAGGACCAAGTCCACAGTCTCCCTGTGTGCTAGTTATTTTTGGTGGTGGATTTATAGCTGAGGGTCCTGGTCAGCTTTCTTACTTACAAAGCTTTTTAAGAAGTCAGGGCTTTCATGTGGTGGCCTTACCTTATCAAAATCTTCCTGATGGTGTTTGGCCACGTCCCTTAAATGATCTCATTGAAGGTACAAAGGAAGTCATGGAATTGAAAAGGGCTGACTTTTTGCCTCAAGAGTTTCATCTGCTAGGTCGATCGGCTGGTGGCTACTTGGCAGGACAGCTTTCTCATTCGCTGGCCTCTGAAGAAAAAATAAAATCTGTTTCCTTGCTCTATCCGATTATTGATATCATGGCGTGGTCCCAAGAGCCTGGATCCAATGCCATTTTAAAATCAGAGCAAATCGTTAAAAAACTTTTAATAAATGAAACGCCAACTTATCCTGATTTGACGAAAGCCATACAGCCCCAGACAAGAAAGTTTTTTATCTTGAGTGGGGATTTTGACCCATTCGTTGATCCGGTCCATTCGGTCCTTTTGGCAGAAAGTTTAGATAAAACGAATCATTCGGTGAAGTCTTTAACACTTCCTTATCAAACCCACGGATTTGATGTTTCGTTGTATTCTATGGCTGGACAAAAATTTCGCAAAGAATGGTTACGTTTTTTAACTACTTAGTAATACTGAGTTGCATTTCAAATTCCTTCGAATTTTTTTCCGATACACAGGTCAGTTGGAATTGAATACTGCTAGCCGTATTATTGATTTGTTTAAATTCAATGAAATTGGGGTAGCCATAGTAGGCCAGTTGTCCATTTCTGACGGATCTTTTTCCAAATTGTTTGGCTGAAAGACTAAAAAAAGCACTCGAGCTGAGTTCGTAGGTCGTATATCCAAACGTGGACTTGTCAATTTCATGAATTTGCGAATAGTGAACATCTCCGGCCATAAAAGCGCAAGGAGAGGGATGATTTTTAATGAATTTTATGAATTCAGAAAGTTCTTCAGGAGAAGTTTTTTCAAAGGATTCAGAAAAGAATTTATAATTAAAAAATTGTTGAGACGAAATAAAAAAGCAAGGTGAGCTATCATTCTGCAACAGTGTATTTAACCAATTCATTTGCCTAGGACCCAGGAAAACAGATCTGTTGCCATCTCGGAAGCTGCGACCATCGATAAAAACAAAGCGCCATCCAAAAGCCTTCATGGAAAAAGCACAGCCAGGCCCCATGGAAATTCCGTTGATACGATGATCAACGGGGTAGATCGCACGAAATATTTGAGTCATTAGATTCAGATGGGGATGGTTAGAATCCGCATCGTTATAAGCTAAATCATGATCATCAAAGATGGCAAAAATTGGCTTTAATCGATCGGAACTATAAAGTCCCAGTTCCATCAGTGTTTTGACATAAAGCTTGTAGGCATTTTCAGGAGTGGCTGGACGACCGGCGACCACATCTCTGGAGGTGTCAGCGTAAACTGCGTCACCTAAAAAGAACAGTACGTCGGAATTGGATTGATTCAATTTTTTTTCCATATTGCTCATGACAGTGGGTTCGCCGTGGTTGTGGCTTGAGCAACTTAAGAAAGCAATTTTATAGTCCTGACGATTCCAATCCAAGGTTTTGAAATTTTTCTGGCTGGCAGTGGACAATTTTTTACTTGTCACAAGAAGACTGTATTCGTTCTGAATGGATAAACCGTCAATAAAAAGTTGATGAATGACAAATTCAGAAAGTTTGAAGTCGATCAGCTTATGCTGAAAAGCGATGGAGTTTTTATTTTGATCAAAAATATCAATGTTATCCGCATAGTCTTTATGGGCAAGAATTGAAATGAGTGTGGAATTTGCATTGGTGGCACCTTGAACAAAGCGGATTTGCGTGGGGGAAAATACCAAGGCATCAAGATCAATGGGTTGTTCGGTTTCTTCAGTTGTGACATCTGCATCAACCATAGCACCGATACTGATAAGGCCTGCTGCTTTTAAAAAATGCCGTCTGTTAATCAACCTGTCTCCAATCGCATTGGATCAGAAATAGGTTATTGAGCTAGTCAGTAGAACGCAATAAATTTACAAATAAATGCCATCCCGTGACAAATTGGCATTAAGAGTGATGACCAAAAAAATAATACAGTAATCGATAAAGAAGTTTTGGCTGATTAAAACCATCAATCACTTGAGTGTGAGGTAAGATATGTTTTTCAAAAACTTCTTTGTTGAATTGATCACTGACTTCTTTACCTTCAATGACAACACCATTTTCAATGTCTTTTTTGAAGCTTCGATTATTAATATTTACACTTGTTACCATCATGGTGTCCTTGTCCACTTGCAAGACCTTGGAGTGAAATAAACTAGGAGCTTCCCAGTTCCTAAGAATGACACCCTTACCTAATTTAGAAAGTCCCATTTGATTAAAAGACTCGATGGCACTGACGATCAATGGAGAAAAATCATCACCGTGCAAATAGATATTGGTGACGATTTCGATACTCACATTTCTTTTCAGGGCTCGGTTCAATGCCTTAGCTATTTCTTTTGTTGGATTAAAGTAAGGTGTCAAAATTCTTATTTTTTCATTGGCGCTATCAATGGTGTTCACATAAAGCAGTTCTAAGTCTTTTCCTGAAACTGATAAAAAGTTTGTTATCTTTACATTTTTTGAATCCTCAACTTTACGGCTCACTTGGGTTGAGGCGGGCTTTTCAGTTATTTTTTTAAGTTTTTGTTTTGTAGAATCGGGAAATATAAGACCGAAGTCTTCAATCACTTGGCGAGTGAATTGATGATCTTTTATGGAAACATCAAAGTCAGCCACATTCATCCAGTCTGATTCTGTTTTATACTGTAGCATATGTGCACATTGACTGAGGTCAGGGCAGTTTTCCAAGTAATAGGGATCGGCTTTGTTTCGACCGCCAATGAAAACCTGACTTTTTTCTGGCTCTGAAAGTGAAAACACAGCAAAAGCTTTTGCATGCATGGCTTTTAAAAAGCCTTGAATTTTATTAAATCTGTTTGGCACCACATCATTGGGACCAAGGACATGAACCTCAACTCCCATATCAGAGAGGTACTTCATAAAATCAATATCTTTTTGAGTTGTCACAGGGACTTTACCAGGCGAAGTGAGTTTTGCAAAATCGATCACACTTTTGGCTGCTGCAAATACGACCATAGCTCCTTGATCAACGTGATACTTCAAAGCCTGAGCGAAATAGTGGCTGGTAAAATCATAGCGTGCGTACAAAGTTGAGAGAACAACAAGATCTAGCTTGGGAGCATTGTCAAATTTGAATTTATAATTTAAATTTGAGGAGTCGATGACTGATTGTGGTAAATACTCGCCGGTCAGTGCAAAAATCTGATCTTGATAAGCCTGTTTAGGAAGTACTTGTAAATGTATGTCTTGGGCACGAACGGGAATGGGTTTTGATAAAACAAATGTCTCAGGGTCAACTAAGTTTTGCGAAACAATGGATTTTTTCTCATTGACCGAAATTCTGCAATCAATGGCCGGTGGACTTGCAAAAGTCGTTAAAGCTAAGAAGAGGGGCAGTATAAGAGTCAATTTCAATGAATACCTCGAGTTACCTATTCACTTGCGATTCTTGTTCCAGCCCAAGGTTGAATAAAGTACAATTGGCTGATCAAACATTCGCCAAAGCCAATTTTTGACAATGAGGTCTTTCTGGGGCTCAATATCAAAATGACACACTTACGGCAGTGGCTCGAACAAGGTGATTTTTCACTGGCTTTATCAGCTGGTTTTTTTGGTTTTTATTCTCATTGTGGCTTTGTTAAAGCCCTTCTTGAAGAGGGCTATCGCCCTAAAGCCATCATGGGTTCCAGTGCCGGGGCTTTGATTGGAAGCTTACTCGCTTCCGGTCAAGATTCAAAATCCATCGAAGAGCTACTTTGTCGTATTCAAAAAAAAGATTTTTGGGATTTTAAACCAGGAATGGGTATTCTTGAAGGTCAAAAGTTTAAAAAACTTTTGTCGCAGTATTTAGTTGCTGATTTTAATCAGTTAGAAATTCCATTAAGTGTTTCTACTTTTGAAGTGAAATCACTCAGCACTCGAAGTTTTCAAACGGGTGACTTAATTGAACCGGTTCGAGCATCATGCTGTTTTCCGTTACTTTTTAAACCTGTTCAAATCGCTGGCAAATATTATATGGACGGTGGAATAACAGACTGGACTGGCACAAAAAATCCCTATTACAAGAATCGCACCCTTGTGCACTTTCTAAAACCTGATGGTTTTGGAAAAAAAATTATTATTCAAAGTTCATTCAAAAGAAAAACTCAAAACACGTTTTTCTTTCAGCAGGATGAGTCCATCAGTATGGGGCCGAACCGCATGCACTTGGCCAGTGATGCCATTCGGCTTTCTTACGCGCAAACCAAAAAGGCACTTCAATTTACTTAACAACCTCACGGCAAGTTTTTTTCCAAGAATCCCCGATGGTCTCCATCGCTTGGGTTCCTGGAATATACTCTTTCACTTTTGTTGCGAAACGAGTTCCTGAACCTGTTCGGCTGCGGTGAATGAGATCCACTTGTGATTGGCCTCGCATTATAGAGACGGCATTTTCAAAGGCGAGTCTTTGGCTGCTGACCCATTCGTCATTGGAGCTGATGGGATGAGTAGGAACTTGAGTCACCTGAGTGACAGAAACTGAAAGCTCAGCATGGGCTGTAACGTGGGCTAGCATATTGGTCGTGACCGTCACCAAATAGACAGGTTTCACTTCAGCTAAAGCCACAGCCGCTTTCCTAGCTAATGAGAAGGCACCAGGCTTCACTGATAATGGAAACTGAGAGTGTTGACCTGGAGTATTGCCTTCAGGAAATATTGTTACAGACGGAGAGGCCCTCTGGGAGGAGAGTTTTTCTAAAACTTGAGCAGATAAATTGGCATCATCTGCAAATAGGATACTTTTGTCAGAATTAGAAAATAATTTTTGCTGTGGCCAATTTCTTTTGCTTGTTAAAATGGCATTGTTTTCTTTAAGCCCCATTTTTTCAGCTACAAGTTGAGCCATTCGTATATCTTCGATAGGTGAGTCATGATTAATGATTAAAATCAGAGCTGCATTTTTTGGAATGTCTTTAAGGTTCAAATTGGCAACTTGAGCTATTTTCAAATCACTGGATACACTTTTAACGATGTCACTGATGTTGGAGTTAAAACACATCCGAGTCAGCATCGAACAAAGTGATTTAATTCTGGAAGTGTCTTTGGGGAAAAGGTAGCTTGCGTAACTTTTAAAATTGGGGATAATAAACCCAGTTTTAGAGTTTAATTTTGTTGTCATTTGATTAGCAAAGCTCAAGTATTTTTTTATAGCTTTAACTGGTTTTCCAAAATCACTGAGATCTAAAATGTCTGCCATCATAAACAAAGTCTGATCAGTGGCCCATTTCAGATTGCCTTCCATTCGTAAAAAATCGGCTTTGACTTGAGAGCTTGCATTTCGGCTGACAAAGACAGCTTTATAATTGGATTTATGTTGTTCTAAAGCTAAATCCATGGATTGAACAAGTGATTCAGTCGCTTCATAGACCTGTTTAATTTCTTGTGTCGAAAGTTCACTGTATTCTCTGATTTGACCAAGAAATATTTGCCGGGCTTGGTAGGCAAAAGTCATTTTGATTCTATCTATGGAATTAAGGTACTCACTCGCATCACTTGAGCTATTAACATTCACAGGACGGCCAGAACGACGACCGTCATAAATTATTCCCATTCTTTTTTCGATATCATCAATGGTTTCACCCTCAGGCATCACATTCACAAAAGGAACACCCTTAAGTTCAGAGCGAATTCTAGCGGCTCTTTGTTTTCTTGCGGATTCCCAGATTCCACGAGCTGATAAAAATTTTGTCATTCCTGAGGGTCTGGGTAAAATAACACCGTAGGCATTGTTCCAATAGGTTTTATAATCAGCCATGGGTAGGCGAAGCTTTAAGGGTAAGGATTTCTCGATGGGAATTTGTTGCTCGGCCATTTGAGTCAGTTCGCTGTAAGCATTGCGGAAATAATTAACCTGCTCTTGAGAAAAACGTGTGTGGCCTTTGATTTCTTTTAGAATTTCGTTATGCAAGTTGTGGCTTAATTTTAAAAGACCTTCCAATTTTTGATTCAAATCCCTAGGAAATTCAGAGGGGTTATTTTTTACAAGCTCTAAAAACTCAATGATTCTTCGACCCAGTTGTTCACTGGAGTTTTTCGTATGCATCATTTCAAAAACACCGGCTTCTGGCTTTTTCACATCATGCATCACTTGATTATTGCGTAAGTCTTGAATGATTTTTGCAAGCCTTGCATCAGCGGCATCAAAATCTAATCCCACTTGATACATATCAGCCCATTTCACGTACCAAGGCTGCAAGTAGTAATCGGCTTGCATTCGAGCGTAAGCTTTAAACATTTGGTATCCGTAGCCACTGGCTGGAGCTAAATAGTTAGCAAGACCTGCAACAGTACCAAATCCATATTTAAGAAATAATTTTTCACCTTTATCACCAAGCGTTTTTTGAAAACTTGGGAAAAGCATGGGAACACCTGCTTTTCTAGACTCATCATAAAGTTTTGCATCAAAATTTTGATTCCAGGTTTTTGAAAAATTTCTGACCTCACCAAACATAACAGCTTTAATGATGTCAAAAAAATCAGACTCGGACATATTCGAAATAGAATAAAGACCCTTATTCAATCTTTCAAACTCTTCTGTGTTTTCAGCTCCGTTAACTTTGTTTCTCCAATTCCAGTAATCCCTGGCATGGCGACTTCCGCTTAAAGTGGTGGCATAGCTTTCGATCAGTAGTAAATGATGAACGAGTCTATCTTTTGAAGCTCTTATTTTCTCTGGAGTAGAAATGTCGCTGAGTCTGGGACCAGGGATGTAAGCTAAGTGCCAAGCATCATGGGTTCCAAAATGCCATTTTCCCACTTCTGCTTCACGGGACTTTTGCGGAACTGAAAGTTCCACTGATGGTTCATTGCGGCCGATGTCGATGGAAACTGGATTGTAAAGATCAAATTGGCTATCGCGACCCGAATTATCGCCCACGGCAGTAGCAACTCCAATGGACTCAAGAAACCAGGCACTTTTTTGAATGTCGTTGTTTGTTTTAGAATTGAGGTAGGGGAGTTCAGGAATTTCTTTGATTTCAACTTCGCCGGCAAAGAACAATCCTGGATGGTAGAAAGTCATACCGGGTGTGTCTGTTAATGCTTTAAAATTGCGGTAAGAATCAAAATCAGAGGCCATGACAAGAGAGCTTGTAATGGAAAGAGCCAGATTTAATATTAAACGCACGTGTCTCATAAACATACACCTCGATGTAAATATTACATTGCGAGTTGTATGCCATGCCGGGCAGCAACCTATTTGAAAATAGTGTGCCTCATTAGACGAGTGGCCTTTTTTTGTCATGCTAACTAGTCAGCTTTGATGATTTCCGCTTCCTTGGACTTCAAATCGATGCGCTTAAAAAATCGTGGTTGATCAGGATTTTTCATGTTTATGCCACCTGAAACTTCAACGATATTATTCATAATACGGACCCGCTCGATACTGACGCCAAAGGCTCCGGTAAAAATATTAGCAAATTGATTGAAAAGTTTAAGTTGCAAATAAATAGGCAAAAACAGCATTTTTAGGAAATTAATAATTTTATTATCAGTTCCCGAATCAATATTTAGGACACGAATCTGTAGGGGGCTAATTCTAACCTGGTCACTGAGAAGTAAAGAATTAAAAACAGGAATGATTTCATCCATATGAGGTTTGTGACCTAAAAAGAAAATATCAATGGCATAGTTTTTATCCGAATCCACTTGGGCACAAACATAAACCAAATGACTTTTTTTATTGAGCTCAACTCCGATAATGGTTTCAGGGATGACGGAAAAAGTTTGTGTTTTTATTGGACGGTAGAATCCCTCAACAACACCGGAATAAGAGGATCCTAAATTAGAGAGATTCATACTCAGTTCAATTTGGTTCATATAAGCTTCTGGAAATTCGCTGTGTTGAGATTTGATTTCTGTGGCTTTGTCTAAAATTTCCTGACCACTTAAAAAGCATGGCAGGAAGTTCGCAGCCAGTGAAGCCTGAGAACTCAATAGAAAAAGGAGACTTAAAAGTTGTTTCATTTTGAGTCCTGCCTGATAATGAAGGTGCGACTGGGATCCAGCAGATTAACATTAGTTGTCAGCTGAAAGTGTGAAAATTCCGAAGTTTCAGAGGGCCAGATTTTGACTGAAATTTTGTGATTCAAGTAGTCCTTGTGTCTTCCATGAGGACTCAATTCCACAGATATTTTATCAACTTTTATGTGCTGAGCTAAGGGGTCTGAAACAAGAGCCATCAAATTTTGTACAGTTTCAGGTTGGCTTTTAAGCGTGATTGAAATTTGTCCGACCAAAGAAGTTGAGGAACCGTAACCCCTTTTTTCAAAATCAATTTTAAGAAATTTCATGGCGCGCTTATTATAGTAATGAATGGGCTTTTCAAACTTCATTTCCATTAATTGAGTATAAACTTCCATAAAATTATTGAATTGAGGATGCCAGTCAAGACGTAGCAAAAGCGGTTGGCCTTCGATGGTTTTAGCCCAAATAAAAACCGGGGACTGTGGACTTTGAGACTTCACCGAATCCAGCAACAATCGATAAATGCAGGCTCCGGTCTCTGGATAATTATAGGTTTTATTTTGTACCAAGCTTGTGTACTGGCAAATTTGGCTTTCCATTTTAAGCGTTTCTTTTAAAAATTTCTCAAAATTGAAAAAGGCCAATTTAATAATTTGGTAACTGATTGGCTGGCTTTCTGCAGTCAAAGCTTTTTCTGGCCAAGGCTGGCCATCATTGGTTCCCCAGGCTGGAAGCCCTAAAAGAATGAGTGTTGAAATAAGAACCAAGCCCTGTTTCATTTATTTACGTTTCCCAACTAGTTGAGCTTTTGAGTGGCTTGTTTTTTATCACCGAAATTAACGTTAATATTGTAGGTGTCATTTTCTGAATCCACCACACCGCTAAAAGTACACTGAGGAATATCTTGCATCTGACCTGCTATCTTTTTACGAGCCAAACAAGATCCTCTGACATTCATTGCCGTGGAATTGGGGTCTGTAATTAATATCACATTGATCGAAACCAGATTCATGTTGATCAGCTCTTGGTTGTAACTGTTTCCCACTAATATTTTAAGTCCACTGTCAGCTTTATCATTCGCTTTTTTAAAGAAGATGGTTAGTTTAAGTTTGTCGTTGCTGTCTGCATCCAAGGCCGATAGCACAGACAGATCCTTTGAAAGCAAAGATATTTTAGGTTGCCATTCCTGGTTTTTTTGCTTTTTTTCAGCAGACATTTCTTTGGAAAAATCCTGTGTATCAATAATCACATCATTTTTAAATTTAATAGAGGCATCTGCATGCATGGAATCAATTCTCAATGAAGATTTGGTGTCTTTATTTTTCTTAAAAAATGCACCTTCAAAAAAATTAAGAGAAAATTGTGAAGACTTAAAGTCGATGGCAGCTAAGACTTTTCCCATCACAAGGCCAGCCGCTTTTTCCTCGTTCCTTTTTTGGGTATTAGCAAAACTTGTAGAGGCTCCGATCATAACAACTGTTGAAATTGTAAGATTCAAAAAAGTTTTTTTCATTTTAAGTTTCCATTTCTTTAAAATATTTCATGACCACTCCGAGGCTCGTTGCGATCCAAGTGCCAGAGTCACCCCCTGTTAGATTCGTTATCAACCGTGTAAGATGTATCAATTTTAGACGATGTGACGAAAGACTCCTTACTTTTTTACTGTCTAGAATTCTAACAGGTGTGATTTCACCAGATTGCTTTAAGGTGGCTTTAATCAACGAAAGGTCCTGTTATGAAACTCAATCCATTTCCGCTTTTGGCATTTGCTGCGATCACAGCATTAACTTCCCCGTCACAAGCTTTCCTCGGGGCCATCTTCAGAGGCATCAATGATGCGACCAATGCAGGCTGTGAATGGAATTTTAAAGATCCCATCGATTTCGCAGTGGCTCAGCATGAGCGTTTATCCACGCCACTTCCAGAGGGCTTCAAAAGACAGATCGTTCCTTTTTTAGAAACAGACTTAAGACGAAAACCTTGGTTGTCGGCCTACGAGTACGTCATTGTTGTGAACACGGACAGCCCGTATGTTCATCACACCGAATTTCCGCAAGTTTTGCCCTTTATTAATATTCCCATTCGTTTCGAAGGCTTTGGTTTTCCTGATATCACTAAAACTAACTCCATCGTGGGCGACAGCGAAAGAGCAGCTGCTGCTGCCTTTTTACAGTATTATGGACCTGAAGCTGACAAGGTCAGAAGATTTGGTGAAGTGGTCAGAGAGCGTAACAGCCGAGGCCAAATGGTACCGGTCAGATCCAATGTTCAAGAGTCCCAAACCATCAGAATTTACCAGCGCGGACAATTAATTAGAAAAACCCAAGTGTCCACAGGCCGAGGTAGTTTTCAGTTGCGGGGTCGAAAGCCTCATTGTGAAAAGCCCTTTGAGTCCTACCACACCTACACAGAGCCCGGTTATTACAACTTTGAAGTTCTGGCTCGCGATTATAAATCAAAAAGCTACGACGCGGATATGCCGCATGCGATGTTTTATAACCGCACCCGTGGTTTAGCTTTGCACGCAGCGATGCCGACTAAAATCGGAAATTTGGGAACTCGTGATTCCGGTGGTTGCACCCGACTTGACCCCAATACGGCCTTTGATTTGTTTGAGAGAATTCTATCCACCCGTGGGTATCCCATTCCCAAGCTCGACGTATTCGGAAACCCCGAGTATGACACGAATGGTCAATTGAAATTAGTTCAGCGTAATCCCTCGGTTTCTCGCTCGCAAATGGCTCCCGAAGAGGTGCGTGCCTCTTACAGCGCACTCCTTATTGTGCAAGAAGGCCCCGTTCGAGACGCAGATCCCTATTATGAAAGTGCTGTCTCTTACAAGTACCAGTAATTTCATTTACATAGAGGTCAAGGTTTGTTAATACTTTTGACCTCATGTTCTGAAAACGGCTCATTACAAGTGTTGAACCATAACGGTTCAAACGCCTTTTCGGTGGAAAGTCTATCATGAAACAGAAAACCCATTCAGGTGCTAAAAAGCGCATGAAGCTTCTCCCCAGTGGAAAAGTAAAAAAGAAATCCGTTGGGATGCGACACTTGAACTCACACATGAGTTCAAAAACTAAACGTCAGCTTGGCAAAGGATCTTACGTAGATGATGCCAATATGTACCAAACCAGCCGAACTTTAGTGTTCTAGAAAAAGAGAAGGTAGAAAATGGCTCGTGTAAAATCCGGTAAAACAAATCGTGCAAGACATAAAAAAGTTCTCAAACGTGCAAAAGGTCGTTACTCAGCGAACTCTCGTGCCTACACTCACGCAGTGGAGATGGACGACAGAGCGATGGTGTACGCTTACAAACATCGTAAGATGCGTAAGCGCCAATTTCGTGCTTTGTGGAATCAGCGTATCAATGCAGCGGCTCGTCTTTGTGGAACAACTTACTCTCGTTTAATGGGTGGACTCATTAAAGCTGGGGTTGAAATTGACCGCAAAAATCTATCCGAACTTGCAATTCATGACATGAAAAGCTTCCAAGCTTTGTGTCAGCACGCGATGAAGTAATTTAAATAATAATCATCTACTCAAGGAGAGTCAGTCTTGGCCGATCAAAACCGCCAGTTCGAGCTAAGAAAGCAAGAACACATAAGACTGTCTCTCTCTTCACAGTCCCAGGCTTCCAATCGCTACGCCTGGGATCACTATCAGCTTCACCATGAAGCTTTTCCTGAACTCAACTTTGACGAAATCAACCTGAATACAAATATCTTTGGCAAAGTAACAACAATGCCACTGTTCATTAGCTCCATGACGGCAGGTCATGAAGGTGGTGTTCAGATCAATCAAAGGCTTGCCGAGTTGTCGCATAATAAACAAATTCTTATGGGGGTGGGTTCGCAGCGAAAAGAGCTCTCGGATTCCTCAGCTCAACAAGAATGGAAATCCGTTAAAAAACAATATCCGAAATCAAGATTGATGGGAAACATCGGAATCACTCAGGTGATCACTCATAGTCCAGAACAAATTTTAAAATTAACTGAAAGTCTTCAAGCCGAAGCTTTAATCGTTCACACCAACCCTTTGCAGGAAGCTTTACAAGTGGAAGGCACCCCGCAATTTCGTGGGGGCTTGGCGGCACTGGAAAAACTGGTGAAGCTTTCATCAGTTCCCATTGTTGTGAAAGAAGTGGGCTCAGGCCTTGGGCCCCAGACGCTGATTCGCCTCCAAAACATAGGTGTGGAAATTGCAGACATCAGCGGAAAATCAGGGACCCATTGGGGAAGAATTGAAGGCCTCAGGTCCAATAATGAAATTTATGAAAAAGCCTCTGGCCATTTTAATGAATGGGGTTATTTTTCCTTGGATGTTTTAGAACAAGTCCAAGTGCAAAGTTTAAAAATGAAAAAATGGGTCTCGGGCGGGGTCAGATCCGGCGTGGATGCGGCTAAAGCCTTAGCTTTGGGCGCCGAAATGGTCGGAACGGCAAGACCTTGGCTGGAAGCTGCGATCCTGTCTTCAGAAGCCTTAGAAAAGCTTTATGCTCAATTCGAATTGGAATTAAAAACGTCTCTTTTTTGTACAGGTGCAAAGACAATACAGGATCTCAAAGGGCGAATATCCAAGGCCACTTTGTCATGATACAACTACAGCAAACCGCCTCGAACATGAGATACTACTAGTACTATGAAAAACAATTTCTCGAACCTTTTTAAGGGCTTCTCCAAACTGAATCTTTCTGAAAGATTGCAATCCTTAATGGAAGCCGGAGTCCTGAGTTCTGAAGAAGCCAATTACTTAAAATCCGGCGGGCTTAAAGATTCTGGTTTAGGCGAAAAGTTCGTAGAAAACGTAGTGGGCTACTTCCAGCTTCCCATGGGGATCGCCACTAATTTTCAAATCGATGGGGAGGATTATTTTATCCCTATGGCTGTCGAAGAAACTTCCATCGTAGCCGCAGCCAGCAAAACAGCCAAATGGGTCCGGGAATCAGGATCCATCAAAACGGAAGTGGTCGGCAAAAACATCATTGGTCAGGTTCAGTTTGCAAAAGTCAAAAACCCTGAACAGTTTAAAAAAGACGTATTAAGCCAGAAACAATATTTAATTGATCTTGCGAACCGCGAAGTGGCTTTTGGCCTTGTCGCTCGTGGTGGGGGTGTCACTGACATCACCGTCAGATTTGTAGACCGTGAAGAAGAATCAGCTAGCTTCATGGGTGTGGTGCATGTGCTTCTTGATCCTGTGGATGCCATGGGTGCCAACATCATCAATCAAGTCTGTGAATTTTTAAAAGATCATTTACAAAGTTTAACGGGTGAAAAAGTCACCATGTGCATTTTATCCAACCTTGTGGATACAAAAATCACCCGAGCTGAAATCAATATTCAAAATATAGATTCAGACTTGGCAGAAAAAATTCAAGAGGCATCGCTGTTTGCTGAACTTGATCCTTACAGGGCTGCTACCAACAATAAAGGTGTACTGAACGGCATTGATCCCATTTTAATTGCCACAGGCAACGACTGGCGTGCGGTGGAGGCAGGACTTCATGCCTATGCCGCTCAAAGTGGACGCTATAAGTCCATCACCAAATGGCGAAAAACGGGTGCAAATGAACTTCACGGAATTTTTGAAGCCCCTTTGATCGTGGGCACTGTGGGCGGGGTCACGACTTTACATCCAACAGCCAAAATTGCTATGAAGATGATGGGCATTCAAAACTCGAGTCACTTATCCCGAATCTGTGCAGCCGTGGGTTTGACACAAAATTTAGGGGCTTTAAAAGCATTGACCACAGTGGGAATCATCGAAGGTCATATGAAGCTTCATATTAAAAACTTATCCCTTGGTGCGGGTGCCAAAGATGAGGAAATGCCGCAACTTCAAAAGCGCCTGGAAGAAATTTTGCAGCTTCGAAAAAGAATATCACTTTCTAACGCCATCGAAGTTCTTAAAGAACTTCGTGCGACCAGGTTATAAAACACTATGAATCTATCAGTGCCAGGAAAATTCTTTTTGTCCGGAGAGTACGCAGCACTGAGAGGTTTACCCACAATCACAGTGGCCATGCAGCCTGAGTTCTTGCTTAAGACCTCTAAAAAATCTTTGCAATTTCACCCGGAAAGTCCGGCTGGCAAAATTGCGAAAACTTCTGCACAAGCTGAAATCATGGATCCCTACGATGGAGTGGGTGGCATGGGTTTAAGTACGGCTGAGTTTTTAATGCAAACCATGCTGAACAATAAAGGCCAAATACCCCAGGCCTGGGAAACTTTAGAATCTTACCAAAAGCTTTTTCAAGGCCAGGACAATGTTCCCAGCGGAGTCGACATGCTGACTCAGCTTCATGGGGGCTATGTGGTCACAGACGTTCAAAGAAAAGAAATCACAGCCAGTGATTGGCCTTTTTCTGGATACAGTTGGGGTTTGGGCTTAACGGGAAATAAGTTAAAAACCCATGAGCACTTAAAAACAGATTTTAACAAATTGGACTGGAAAAAAATCGAAGAGATGTCTTACAGTCTAAAAGATCATTTTCAAAATAAAAATCCCGATGCTTTTCAGTACGCTTTAAAAAAATGGCGGCAGTTTTTATTGGACTCTGGCTTAGAGGCCGAAACCACTACGCAAGTGATTCGAAAAATTAACCATCATGTGCTGGTTGCCAAGGGTTGCGGTGCTATGGGTTCTGATAATGTGTTTTTTATCTTTAAGGAAAATCACAGAAACTCAGTGCTTAATTTTGTAAAACCTTTTTTTAAAAAAGTACTCACGAACTTGGATGTGTCCTTGGACGGTCTCAAGGTGATTGAATCAAAATGATTTCGAGCCCTTCCAATATTGCTTTAATTAAATACATGGGAAAAATTGAAGGCAGTGGCAATAAGCCCACCAATGCTTCGCTGTCCTATACTTTGGATCACTTAAGAACCTATATTCAAATTCAGCCCTCAGTGAAAATAGATTCTTGGTCTCCTCTACAAGCAGATAAAATTCAAACTTTAAATTTAAGTGATAAAGGCCAAGAAAAGTTTTTGAATCACTTCCGGTTTTTAAAAAACCAGTGGAAAATTGACAATCAATTTTTTAAAATCCAATCAGGAAATAACTTTCCCTCTGATTGCGGTCTGGCAAGCTCGGCTTCGAGTTTTTCAGCACTGACTTTGGCTGCAGCTGAAGTTTTTCAAAAAATAAATCCGCAAAGTTTTGGTGAAGACATAAAAGAATTATCAAAACTATCAAGAAAGGGCTCGGGCTCTTCTTGCCGGTCTTTTTATGCACCATGGGCTTTATGGAAAGAAGAATTTGCAGAAAGCGTTCCACTGACTCAGAAGCTTCACTCCAGTGTTGTGATTCTAGAGAGCGGAAAAAAATCTGTTTCTTCTTCAGAAGCTCACGTCCGAGTTTTAACAAGCCCCAGGTTTCAAGGCCGGGTACAAAGGGCAGAATTAAAACTCAAAGATCTCATGATTTCCATTCAAGCTCAGACGTGGAAAGAAAGTTTTTCCATCATTTGGGATGAGCTTTGGGATATGCATGATTTGTTTCACACAGCTAAGCCTGGATTTACTTATTTGACCGATGAATCCAAAGAAATTTTATCAGCTCTTGAAAGCCAGTGGAAAAAACAAAATCATGGGCCTTGGATCACTTTAGATGCGGGTCCTAACATCCACTTACTGTTTAATGATGAAGATTTAAAATGGGCAAAAACCTATATGAAACAATTTAATAATTATACGGTGATTAATTCTTGGGATCAAAAATGAGCCCCTTTTCCACAAGAACTTTTGGCAAATGGATTTTATCCGGCGAGCACACAGTGCTTCGGGGTGGGGAAGCCTTGGTGTTCCCTCTCAAATCCCAGTGGTTGGATTGGAAATTCATTCCTGACCAGAATGCAGGGTCACTGAATGTGGTGATCCCCCAGGGCTATCCAGAGGAATTTAAACTTTTATTTTATAGTGTTTTTGAAAAGGCCTGCATTTTGTCTCATGCACAGAACCATCAATTTTATGGATCCCTAGAAATGCGTGCACAAATCCTCGTGGGCTCGGGGCTTGGGGCTTCAGCCACATTATGTGTGGCTTTGACCAGGTGGTTTCAAGAAATGGGATTGGTGGGATCCGGGGATGCTTTTAGTTTTGCAAAACAATTGGAAGATGTATTCCACGGCGAAAGCAGCGGAGTCGACGTGGCCGTGGTATTATCGGAAAGTGGTTTGATTTATAAAAGAAACGAGCAGCCAGTAAGCTTTAAGCCCCAGTACCAGCCTGAGTGGTACTTAAGTCATTCCGGCGAAAAAGGTATTACCAAAGAGTGCGTGAATAAAGTGAAAGCCTTGGAAGCCAAGGATCCAAAAAAATTTAATTCAATTGATCAGCAAATGATGCAAGTGACAAAACTTTGCAAAGAAGCTTTGGAATCCAATTCAATGAAATCCAGTTTACAGCTGCAATTAGCCCTTGATATGGGTCGAGAATGTTTTGAGCAATGGGGACTTGTGACTCCAGCGTTAAAGCAGCATATGGATCTGTTGCAAAATCATGGGGCCATTGCCATGAAACCCACAGGCTCTGGCGGGGGTGGATTTGTGCTTTCACTTTGGGATTCAATGCCAAAGCCATTAGATGGTGTTACTTTTTTAAAAGCTTCAGTTAATTAATAAATTCTAGAATTGTTGTTTCAGGAAAAGAACTTCGTTCCGGAAGTAGCCAGTAATAAAATCCGTAAGCGGCTGTGTTATCCGTTTCGTATTTTTCTGAGTAAAGTGGGGCAGGTAGGATTCGAAGCCTGATTCCTGACCAGTTCATTGTAGCTTGTGTCGCAAGGGCCTTTTTAAAGTAATTTTTTTTATCGATCACTTGGGGTTCATTTGTGTAATCAAAATCTAAAATGAAATCATTCCAAGATAAGACCACATGGAAAAACCAGGAATCAGCTCCGCCGCGCCCTTGATCAAGGGTAATATTAAAATTGTCCTCGGTAATAAAGATCACTTTCATATCAGCTAAAGGAACCTGACAATTTTCTAAAATTTTTAAAAAATTCCAAACATTTGTGGGGCAGGAACCTTTTTTATAAACCGAATCGTTATGGAAGTTGGCTTGAAATATTTTTGTGACGTTTTTATCAAAGCACGGGGAAGCATAGGCTGGTTGAATAAAAATTAGAAATACTAACAAATGGATCATTTTGAGATTTCGCACCATGGTTATATAAATGTGCGAAGCCGGTGCCAGCTGTTCTTAATTGTGATGGATTTTACCCGCCAGACTGACGTTTTTCGTATTCACTCAGGGCACTTTTGAGGTTCTGATAATTTTTAGAACTGGGGCTTAGGCTTTTAAGTAAATTTTGATAAAAGCCGTAACTTTTTTCATTTATAAAATTTAAAATTTGTGCGGACGTGGCCTCACCTGAAAAGTGGGCCCCCAGCATCAGTTTTTCTAATAGGCCATGCACTTGAGCTTCGTTTTCACCACCTAAATATTTGGCGAGTTCCGGTAGGCTAAGTTCTGTGATTTTAGGGTTGTAGGTATTCTCTAAGCCTTCAATCATTGCTTGCAGAATTTCTTGATCAGGATTGAAATCTTTTAAGATATCTAATGCCGCTTCTTGCACAAAGCCGTTTTCATTTTTAAAAAACCTTAAACCCAGCTCTTTTAAAATTAATTCTGTTTTAGGATTACCACCGTACTGGTTATGAAAATCTTTGATGTTTTTTGCAAGTTCCTTACCGACAGCAATGTCGTAGGCTCGGGGGTCGTCTTGCGGGAAGGGGCAAGTAAAAGATTGATAACAAGCTTCGGTGTCATTAATTTTTTTGATTTTTTCTGTCACTGAAGGTTCGCTTTGAGGAACCCTTATGGGTGAAATCTTTGTTTCATCAGAATTTGTTGCAAGTTCTTTGTGCGGTGAAGCCTCAGGCCACTGATCGATAGTGACCCCTAAAGCAAGGACGCTTAAGATAATAAAAATTATTATTTGATGACGGCGGTCCATGATTTCACAGTGTCCAGAGGTTTTAATTTTCCAGAGTACACAGTTCCTACTTTTCCTTGGTAGCGAACTTGGTAGTAGATATTATTATCCACACCTTCCGTGATGACTTTTTCAACTGTTAATACGGCCCCTTCAGGGATCGCTGTGATCACTTTTCCGGTGGGAGAAACACGTAAGTTAATTCCAGAGGCTATGACAATTTTAATTTTTTGATTCACTTGCGCCACACTGGAAAGTGGGGGAGTGGGAGCTAAGTAGCGAATGACCCAGTCTTCTTGATCACCTGTGTTGCCAGCAAAAATAAATCCTGTTTTATTTTGGTACTGAACTTTGTAGTAGCGATCTTTTGTGTTGGAATTTCTGAGTTCAAAATCAAGGACTGCCACCACGGTTTTCGCTGGCAATGTGCCCACCACGCCGGCACCCACAGAACTTCTGAGGTTAATATTTTTCTGCACTTGAATGTTTTCACCTGTGCCAAACAAATTGGGTTCAAAGATTTTGCAAAGTTCGTGACGGTTCCAAATTTTTGCGGTTGTTTGATTAAATATTTTCTCGTCCAATTGAACGGATTTTTCTGTGTTCACAGAACTTAGCGCTGTTAAACAGGCCCGGTCCTTTTGATCCTCCATGCACTGCAAACCATTTTCAGTCATCACGCAGGCCTTTTGATTTTGTACTAAATAAAGTTGATTAGGTAGGAACTCAAAGGGTTGATCCTTTGGAGGTTGAACAGAACCCGTGCAGTTAGTTCCTTTTTCCATCAGACAAGCGATATTCACACTTGGCGTTTTGTTTTGGTCTTTTACAAAAGCTTGCCATCTTTTGTTTGTGATTTGATTATAGAAATTTTTGTCGTTTTTTGCCCATTTATCGTTAGGGTTTTGCCATCTGCAAATTCTTGAAGGGCCACCGTTATATGCTGACCACGCGGATCTGATTCTAGCTAAATAATCAGTTTCTCCGCGCACACATTTTTGTGTGGGCGTTCTGGACCAGGCGGCATAATAAATATCCATGGCATAAGTGATGTGGGCCGCTAAATTCCAACCGATCCCTTTTTCAATGGCATTAAAGTGGGCTCGGTCATCCACTTGCATGATGCCGTGACCATGGCCAAAATCACCGCGCATCATTTTCAGTCTTTTATCAGAAGCCATTCGGTAATGACTCCAGTAACTTTCTTGGCTGGCGGTCGTTAAAATACCTAATGTCCAGGCATCCAGTTCACCAACTGAGGCTTGAGGCTTTCGTTTTTTTAAGTAATAAACAGCAGCCGCTTTAATCACAGCGTTCAGCTCGTTCATGTACCTGGACCGCTCGGAAGTGATATTCACAAGATCATTAAATATAAGTGGTGAGTAATCTTGTAGCACCACGCGGTCATCGCCAAAGGATTGGCTGTCACAGGCAGCAGGGGCCCTTCCGTAGTTCCACTCTCCACCCACACGGTTATTACACTTATAGTAATCAGGTGTGCTTTGAGCAAAAACGTGAGAGCTAAAAAAACAAATTAATACTAGGAGTTTGATAAAGTATTGATGAACCATGAAGCTTCATCGGTTACTTTAATTTTTAATTTGAGCGAATCGTGACTATGGTCCGGTCCGGATTTTGACGTATTCAAACATCACAAGACTGGCGGCCACTGTGGCATTCAGGGACTCGACTGTCATGGTGGGAATTTTTATTTTTCTTACATTTTGTAAGTTTCCTAAACCTGGACCTTCTTCACCTACAAGAATGCGAAAGTTTTCAGGGATTTCCATATTAATTAAACTCGTACCTGTTTGATCAAGGGCGTGGGTCCAGGTGCTGTCCCAATCGCTCAGCGGGCCTGATGAAAAAAGTGGGGCACTTAGAACACTGCCACTGCTGGCTTTCACCGAGCGTGGCAAAAAAGGATTGGCACTTTCAGAGGTTAAAATAATTTTGTTAGCACCAAAAGCCACAGCACTTCTAATCATAGCCCCTAGGTTTAAGGGATCCCCCACAGGAGTGATCACTTCTAAGCCTTGAGGTTTTTGATCAAAGGATATCACAGAAATTTTTGGAGTTTTCACCACAAACAAATTATAATGGGTGCCGATCACATCAAGTTCTTGAAAAAGATCTTTTGATAATTCAAAAGTTGAGGCCCTTGATTGCTTAGGTTGAAGCCCCGGAGTGATAAGCTCTGCTACGATATCAAGTTCAGAGTCTTTTAAAAATTCGAAAATCAGTTTTTCGCCAGACAATAAAAAAAGACCGTGCTCTTTGATGCCTTTTGATTTCAAAAGGCTTTTCCAAAGTTGAAATTTGACGTTTTGTGAAGACGTTATTAAGTCAATCATAGGTCCTCGTCTTCATCAGGTGTCAGTCTTGGAATATTTTTTAATTTTTCAAAAACTAGAAGTCTACGTAGGTGAGGAGTGTTGGGAATTTCATACTTATGATCTTCCACAAGTTTGTAATACTCTTTCATGGTGGCGGCTAATTTCAATTCAGGCTCGGCATTGGGGCCCTTCATCAAATAAAGCCTTCCGCCCACTTCCAAACACTGGGACACATTTCTTAGCGAATTCGACGCATCTTCCACGGCCCGGGTGATCACACCTTGAAGCGGGTAGACGAAGTTCTCATCGATGTTGCGGCCAATGATATCCAGGTTTTCTAGTTTTAAATTTTCCCTGGCCACTTTTAAAAATTCCACTCGCTTTTGCACACCTTCTGCTAAAAGAATTTTTTCTTTGGGGTGCATGATTTTTAAAGGAATACCCGGAAATCCTGGCCCGGTTCCCATGTCCATCAAAGGGAACTGCAACTTCGTGAGTTTTGTGACCAGAATGGAATCCAAGAAATGTTTGAGGCCCACATCTTTTAAAGTCATCAGTCTTGTAAAATTATTTCGGCCCTGTTCATTCATCAGTATTGAATAAAATTCGGCCAATTTTTGTCTTTGTTCGTGGGTGATGAACTGGGCTTCGTGATTACGAAATAAGTCATACAGTCTGTCGTTCGCCTCTTGCACAGAGTGAACGGTTGAGGGTCTTCGGTGAAATCCTCTGAGAGGCTTAGAAGCCCCGGAACTTGGGCTTTGCCTGGCAGTGTAGGCGCTGAAATTGGTTTTATTTTTATGGGCCATGGGGATCAGGTTCTAGCACAACTCGTCAAGATCTCCAAATATTGTAAATCCCTGAAACCCCAAGCATATTGGAAAATATGTCACAAAATCAATTAGATGAAATCAAAAAAAGCGCATTGAATGACTTCGAAAAGGCCCAAAACCGCGTAGAGCTTTACAACGCCAAGGTTCAGTACCTGGGTAAGACCGGAGCCTTCACTGAAATCATGAAATCCATGGCCTCCATGCCCAAGGATCAGAAGCCTGTTTTTGGTAAAAAAGTAAATGAAGTGAAAGACCTTTTAGAAAAACTTTATGTGCATTTGGAATCCCAGCTGGAACAAAAAGAAATTCAGTTTCGCATGCAAAATGAAAAACTAGATCTTACTTTGCCTGGCAGCCAAACGGTCATGGGACATTTGCATCCCATTCAAGTGGTCACCGAAGAGATTTTTAAAGTTTTATCAAGACTGGGTTATTCACTGCGCACTGGCCCCTTGATAGAAAAAGATTATTACAATTTTGAAGCTTTGAATTTGCCAGAAAACCATCCGGCTCGTGACATGCAAGATACTTTTTTTGTGGATAAAACCCATGTTCTAAGAACTCATACCTCGCCCATTCAAGTGCACAGTTTAGAAAATGAAAAGCTTCCGCTTCGAATTATGGGAACGGGGCCTGTGTTCCGCTGTGACAGTGATATTTCTCATCTTCCGCATTTTCATCAAGTGGAAGGCATGTGTGTGGATGAAAATATCTCGATGGCAGATCTAAAAGGAACCATCGCCTATTTCATTAAAGAATTTTTTGGCCGCGAACTCAAAACTCGCTTTCGTCCCAGTTTTTTTCCGTTCACAGAACCATCGGCTGAATTCGATTGCTCATGCCCTGTGTGTAAAGGTCAAGGCTGCTCGATGTGTAATAACAGCGGTTGGATTGAAATTGGCGGAGCAGGCCTGATTAATCCGAAAGTTTTTGAGCACGCCAAAGTGGACACTAGCAAATGGCAGGGTTTTGCTTTTGGTTTTGGTATTGAAAGAATGGCCATTATTAAATACGGAATCGAAGACATCAGGCTTTTTCCTGAAAATGATTTAAGATTTCTTAAACAGTTCAACGAACAATCATAGGTAATTAAATAAAATGAAACTTTCTTTAAAATGGGTTCAAGAATTTGTACAAGTTGAAGATTATTTATCAAAGCCCCAAGAATTATCGGATCTTCTAACTAAAGCGGGCTTTGAGGTGGAAGCCACTCATGATGCTAGATCTTTGTATCATCAAGTGGTGGTGGGGCACATTTTAGAAAAAGAAAAGCATCCTAACGCGGATAAACTTTCTGTGTGCAGGGTCGCCACAGGACAAAATCAAGTGCATCAAATTGTTTGCGGAGCGCAAAACCATAAAGTGGGCGACCGAGTGGTGCTGGCCTTACCAGGTGCTGTGCTTCCAGGGGGACTTGCAATTAAAAAATCAGCCCTTAGGGGAGTGGAAAGCTCTGGCATGCTGTGCTCGTTTAAAGAATTACAACTGGAAGGCCCCAGTGAAGGGATCGCAATCTTAGATTCCTCAGCCCCTGTAGGAAAATCCTTTTCTGAATTTTGGGGTTTGGATGATGTGATTTTTGAGCTGAAAGTGACCCCCAACAGAGCCGATGCTTTAAGCCATCTAGGTTTAGCCCGGGAAATCGCAGCCCTCTTGCAGCGCCCAATGAAAATGATTTTAAAGCCCTTAACAGGCGAGAAAAAAAATAAAAGCGGTGAGGTGCAAGTCACAGTAAAGGATTCGGTGCTTTGTCCAAGATACATGGGGCGCACCATTCACAATGTGCGCGTTCAACCCAGTCCTGCTTGGTTACAAAAAAGACTGGAATCCGTAGGTCTTAAAAGTATCAACAATGTGGTGGATGTGACGAATCTAATACTCATGGAGCTCGGTCAGCCTTTGCATGCCTTTGATGCGGATCAAATTCATGCTCAGCACATTATCATTGATCGGGCGGTTGCAGGTGAAGAGTTCACAACCCTAGATCAGAAAAAATTAAAATTAACAGTCGATAGTTTAACGATCAGGGATTCTGAAAGACCCTTATGCTTAGCAGGTGTCATGGGGGGACTGAACTCTGGAACCACAGTGGATACAAAAACGGTCTTTTTAGAGGCGGCCTATTTTGTTTCTGAATCCGTTAGAAAAACCTCTCGGCAGCATGGGCTTGATTCTGATTCGGCTTACCGATTTTCTAGAGGCATTGACTCTGAAATGACAGCTCTAGCTTTACAAAAAGCGACGCAATTAATCGAAGAGCTGACAGGTGGAAAAGCGGCTGAAGATTATGTGGATTTGGATTCCAGGGTTTTAAAACAAAATAAAATTGAAGTCTCTGTGGGGCTCATTACCCAAAGATTGGGTTACTTGGCTAGCTTTCAGACAATGAAAAGCTTTGCTGAAAGATTGCATTTTAAAATTGAAAGTGAATCAGCGGACAAACTTGTTTTAGTAGCCCCTTCATTTCGTCATGATATGGCTCATCCCATGGATTTCGTAGAAGAGTACGCAAGACTTGATGGCTATGAAAAAATCCCTGAATCTTTGCCAGCTTTAAAAGTCAGTCCCACACCCCATGATCCGCAATTTCTAGCCACTCGAAGCTTAGCGCATTTAGCTGTGGCCAGTGGATTTTCTCAAAGCCTCAATTTTGCTTTTTGCTCGAAGGCTCAGGAGTCTGAATTTTTAGGCGCAAAAGAAAATTTAAAGAAACTCAATTTTAAAATCTCAGATGAATCCATTCCACTTGTGAATCCCTTAAATGAAGAATTGAATGTGATGCGTTCAAGTCTTTCTTTAAGTTTATGGAACAATGTTTTAAATAATTATCGCTACGGAAATCAGCAGGGAAAATTATTTGAAACCGGTCAGTGCTTTTACCAAGAAGCGGGAGTGATGAAGGAAACCTTAAGGCTATCCATGGCGGCCTGGGGTGAAAGTGATAATTTATGGGAAGCCAAAAATCCGGTGCATCCTGTTTATCAATTGAAGGCTTTTTTAGAAAATTTGAATTTAAAATGGAATTTGTTGTCCTTAAGTTTGAAATCAGCCACTGACACAAACCCAGTACCTTCTTTTTTACATCAGGGTCAGTGGGCGGTGGTGGAATTTAGAAATCAGGCCATTGGATGGATGGGAACTTTGCACCCGCAAATACTCAGCGATAAAAAAGTCAGAGCCCAAGTGGCCATGCTGGAAATTGAGTTGCCTTTGTTGATCCAGGCTTTGGGTGGAACGAAAAAAATCACCACACCGTCCAAGTACCCAGCTGTCACCCGAGACATCGCCCTGGTACTGCCAAAGGATTTTGCAGCCGGTGAAGTTTTGAAAGTGATTAAACAAAAGGCAGGACCCAAGCTTTCTGAATATAAAATTTTAGATGTTTTTGAGGGTGCACCTTTGGAAGCTGGTAAGAAGTCTTTATCGGTCAGGCTGACTTGGCAGGATCCCACTCAGACTTTGCTAGAAGAAGCTGTCAGTCAGCTTCAAGCGCAGTTGGTGGAGGAATTAACGAAAAGCCTTCCTGTTGCACTTCGTTAAGCTTTTTAGATAAAAAGCTTGAAGGATTTCAAGGGTTTGTCTTATTCTTTTTAAAGAAATTGATGATGAAAGAGGCATTTCATGAGCGGACAAAACGTGAGTAAATCTACGATGACAAAAGCAGACATCGTTGAAAAGGTTTACCAAAAAATTGGCTTCTCGAAAAAGGAAGCATCAGAGCTTGTTGAAATGGTTTTTGGAACTCTCAAAGATCAATTGCACACAGGCCAAAAAGTAAAAATCTCGGGCTTTGGAAATTTTGTTGTGCGTGGAAAAAGTCAGCGTGTGGGACGTAACCCACAAACGGGCGAACAGATTATGATTTCAGCGCGCAGAGTTTTAACATTTAGACCTTCTCAAGTATTAAAGGCCATGCTGAACGGCGAGGACATCACCGGTCTAACAGATGACGAGGATGATGATGAATGAGATAGAACTTGAAGGAGAACTTCAACTTAAAGATCTCGATTTCATTGAAACCAAACAAGCAGAAAATCCTGAAACACTGCCAGCAGCTTTGTGTGATGATTTATTGATGGAAGAATTGAAATCCATTCCAGATAAAATGGGTTTTAAAATTGGTGATGTGGCAGAACTTCTGCAAATTAAAGCCTATGTTCTTCGGTATTGGGAAACTGAATTTGACGTATTAAAACCCAGAAAAGCCACCAACAACCAGCGTTTGTACACCAAGCGTGATGTGGAAAATGCTTACTTGATTCGGAAGCTTCTTCACCGGGACCGATTTTCCATCGAAGGTGCAAGAAATGCGATGAAGGATCTCAAAAATCACGTAAAAAAAGAAAAAGACTATATTCACGTGGTGAAGAAGTTCCAAAATTTATCAGTGAACTTTTCAGATCGACTAGAAGGTGTGGCTGGCGATATCCGAAAGCTCAGACAACTTTTTAAGTGACACTTTAAGTATAAAAATTTAAGTTAGACGTTCAAAGTGTCGGCGTGTGGCGCAGCCTGGTAGCGCACTTGCTTGGGGTGCAAGGGGTCGCAGATTCAAATTCTGTCACGCCGACCAATTTTTTATCGTAAATTTCGCGAGTTCTCCAAAAAACACAGCAACCCTAAGTGGTTGAAAACACCGACCGGCACGCGGTCCTTCAAACTGAATCTTTCATTTCGTTTCGCTGAATTTCCTGAGTTTGCTTCTTTTATGCTTCTTCGTTGCTTCTTTTTCTTTCGAGCGCTGACGTGCGTTTGTGGCCTCGGTGTTTTTGGATTTTTTCGAAGATGCCGGGGCTTTTTTTTGAGGAAAAGAATCATGTTCTCTCGGGGATATTAAGGCCAGGCTCTGAAGATGGTCTGCCAGCAGAATGATTTAGAGTGATGCCGTTGGTTGTTACTGACTGCCGACCCGAAGAGTGGCGCTCCGCCTGCAGAGATTAATAAAAACCTAAGATTCCCAATACTTACCTTGCCACAAATCTAAGCCCTTGAGAGCACAGAAATTGCTGATCAATCCTTTGAGGTATCTATATGAGCCAGAACCACTTTGCAGCGCTATTCCTGTTTAGCTTTTTGACAGTTGGACACGTGCATTCGTCTGTTGCTGACTCTCATCTTAATATTGAAAGAGCCTGTACAGCCAAAAACGACTACTTAAAAAGTGCAAAACAAAGCGCCACTTCCGTTGAGCAAATGATTAACTCGGTGGTTAGCGAAAAAGACGATGTGATCTTGATCGGTGTCGAGCATGGAAACTTTGAAGCAGAGTTTTATCCCTCTCTCGCAAGAATGATCAAAAATAAGTCTCGAAATGTAGACTGCTTTTTTATGGAGGATAGCATTGGCGAAGCCGATACTGAGATTATTCATCAGTTTAACCAAAACGTTCCTGGCGCTGAAGAAAAACTAAAACTAAAACTTAATTGGGCCTACGATCTCTTTTCTGCTCTTAAAAAACAGGGTTTAAAAATTTACTATGTGGACTATCCGGGTAAAGACACGATGCCACTTGAGACAGAGGAAGATTCATTAAGATGGCTCAATGCCAGAGACAGTTATATGGCGGAATATATCACGCAATTAAAGAAATCCGGTCAATGCAAAGCCGCGATTTATCCTGTCGGGGCTTCTCACATGGTAAAAGCAAATAATAGACATGAACTTAAAAGCCAACTTAAAGAAAAGGGGCTCAAAACCTCTGAATTACTACTTCTTATTGCAGGAAGAAACTCTGCGAATCTTCAAGCCAATAGTGGCTACTCTCTCATCAATTCTGGATTAATGTGGGTCAATGGCACCGTCTCAAGTTTGGCAACTGCGGCAGATAAAATTATGTGCAAAGAGAATCTTTCCATTCCGCAAAAACCTTTCGCGTTTTTCAATAAGCCGACAAATATTCCAGTAGCGTATTTAGCAAGAGATAATACGTTCCTCGGAACTTTCGGAGAATTCGAAGGGACCATCATTTACTCATGTCAAACTTCAAACTGCCAAAAAGAGAATGAGATTCTAGAGAAGTCACTTAGAGACACGAATGTTGAATTCTATTAAGATCCTTTTTACTCTTCTCTTGGTACCAACGAGTTTGCTGGCCCAAAGCAAAACTGTTGATCAGCAGTGCCTTGAGCATGTACAAAACATGGTCTGCGAATCATCTCAGAATATCGGTTATCAAGATATGAATGCTAGGTGCGAAAGACCTTCTGCAAATGAACTAGTTCGAAAGGTCACCGAGTCTTATTTAAAACTACCGAGCGCCTTACAGCGAATAATGTGTTCGCTCGATGCTTTTGTTATCGTTGACAACCATGTGTCTGTTGCGAACGCATTCTATTACAAAAACCAAGAGGGCAAATCGTTTTACGGTGTTGCCTATTCAAGACGAATGCTAGAGGCAAACGTAAGCGTCAATGAAATTTACTCTCGCTATGATAGCCATTTGTTAATTTATCCTAAACCAAAAGATAAATGGTTTGAGTTGGGAAAAAGCTATAGCCATCTAATTCCTCAGTACGAGATAGATTTAAGTCACAGCGCTCAGTTCGATGTAAAACTATTCGTAACCATGGCTCATGAGCTGGGCCACTTTTTAGATAAAATTTTTGAGTCAAGCGTGTCTCACAGATGCATTACTGGCAGCTACGACAAACTAACTTGTGCGAATAAGACATATCCTTGGCAAGGACTCAGCTGGAAAAATTTTGAAGATCCCTCAAGAGAAAGTGGCTTTCCGGAAGACAAGCCAATTTGCTACTATGACAATTCTTGCGATCTCTCGAAGAATTTGACTGATGTCAACGATGTGGCTCAGCTATATAAAACTCTCTATGATAGCAATTTTATTAGTCTCTACTCAGCCGCCAGCGCTGATGAAGACTTCGCTGAGAGTGTGGCGCAGTTGACACTTCAAAAAGCCTTTCCAGCTGCAGTTTTTAAAGTCCACGTTGGAAATCAATACATCTATGACTACATGAAGAAGATCGAAAGTCCGCAGTTCTCAAAAAAAAGAATTTTTATCGAAAAAATTTTTAATCGCGGTGCCGACATTAATCGCGATTTACTAAAAGAAAAAATTCCGCTTTAAAAAGAATAGGATTCATCGGCCCTCCTTTGCTGGAGGGTTATTGTTTGCTCAAGTAGACTATCCGTGACGACTTTTTTTCGGCCAACTTGCAATCTTATGGAGCAGGTGCGATTTCACAAAGTAGGACAATCCCGTGTGGGTTCGAAGAGCGTGAGAAGCGTTCTGTTCGGCATCCACAATTTCTGACGTCCACTTGTGAGTCGCATCCGAAAAATAATGACCAGACATCACACCGACCAATACCAACGAAACCTTCGTCTGAAAAAATACCGGACTACCGCTATTTCCACCCAGAGACATCCCGCTAACTAAAACTCGGGGTTCATCCACTTGATCTTCAATAGAATAATTGAACGAAGGGATACTGCTTATCGAAGAGTTTCTTAGAATTGGCAGATGATTGTTTTGGTCCCACAGCCTGGCTGGGTAACCTATAAAAACGACTTCGCTCCCGACGGACACATTGTCAAAAAATGAATCATTCACAACGATCTGATCATACAGATTGAAAGTTGCGTAACCTCCGTCTGGTCCGGTTGTTAAAGCATCAGAAGGTATGCCTGCTAGATCTCCCTCGTCGCAAAAAGAAAACTCCACACGATCTAGATCACAAGAAAATTGGTAGAACTTATTTCCATCTCGCGGACCAGGATAAATAATCCAAAGTGCTGTTAGGACAAGCCCTTTTCCTTTTCGATCGCCATAATGAACATCGAGGCAATGTCTATTAGTAACGACCCAGCTTTTTAAGCCAACACTCTAACTAAATGCCGTCGCCTCGGTCTTGAAAATATCACCAGTGGCCGGATTCGTAAATTCAACTTTAAGCCGAGCTATATTTCTAAAGAGTTGATGATCACCTTCTTTAGGAGGCGGAAAAAGTGGCGGAATTTTCATTTATAAATCCTATTACTTTTTAACATTTAATTTAGGCTCTCATAAGGAATCTAACATCGTCATCGCAAACCTATTCTCTCGCTCACGCGTCACATAAACACCCCAAGGATTGGTCCTCGCCTTTGGCTCAATCATAAAACGATGTCACCCAGTTCCCATATTATGAGAGGTATGCGCTCCACAAACGTAGACGAATCGTAGACCGCGTCTACGAAACTCGCGTGGCGCACGAATACGAAATCAAAAAGCGGGCAAAGAAAATCAAAGACTTAGGGACCCGCCGCAAGAGATTTCATCCCTGATCGGCTTGAGACCCCTCCCCCTCCACGATGTTACGAGAAAGGGGCCTCAAGCCTGGAATGAAATGGGGAGCGGCGGGGATAAAAACAAACTGACTGGGATTTAGGAAATAGAATGTGGGGATGGGAAGCGAAAAAATAGAAATCTAAAATGAAAAACTGCGCCATCTGAATTGAGAAATATCACTCTGTTGCAAGCCTTGAAGGGTTTGCTGAACGGAAGTAATGTGCATCTCAAGAACAACGTCCGCGAGCTGTCTAGCTCGAAGCTCTTTGAAAATCGAATTGAACGCGAGTGGCTAACAACAAAAGAAGCGGCTCACTTTTTAGCGATCACCGAAAATGCGCTTAGAATCATGGTCCACCGGGATCAGATTCGTTTCGCAAAATTCGGACGACGTCTTAGGTTTAGTTTAAACGACTGCCGTGCCTTGGTCCAAAGACAAGGATTTTAAACATGGCAATACGAACATATCTAGAAAGTGAAAAAACATTTTTCGAAGTTTACGTGAACGGCTTTGATAACCGAGGAATTCGAATTCAGCGCAAACGCCGCGGAATTGAAACTCGTAAGAAAGCAGAGTCCGTCGAGTTCGAGCTCATGCGCGAGCTTGCACAACGACGAGAAGAAAAAGTTCCGTATCGATGGGGAGAATGGAGAGTCGTCTGTTTAAATCAGATGAAACTTACCAAAAAGCCTTCCACAATCATCAACTATGATCGCTTGAACGTCTGGGTGAATCCTCATTGGGATCAGATCGAAATTCATAAAATTTCTAAATCAGATGTTCATGAAATGATTTTTGAAAAGTGTAAAGAGATTGTGACACCGAACTCTCGAAGAACGATTCTGAAACTTACGCGAAGAATTTTTGAGATGGCGGTTGAAGAAGGAATTCTTGATCGAAACCCATGTAATGGAATTTCGGTACAGGTGCCTGATGTCGAAGGAAAAGTTTTAACCAATGCAGAAGTTGAAATTTTCCTTCATGAAGCCAAAGTTACGAATCATCGATTCTATTTCGCATGGGTGATGGCACTCTTGACGGGATGCAGATCAGGTGAGCTTTATGCTCTGAAGTGGACCGATATTGATCTTCAAGGAAGAACGATTTCGATTTCTAAAGCGTGGTCGTCAAAGAATGGAATCGGCCCCACAAAAACGCAGAGGTCACGGGTGGTACCCATCTCGAATGATCTTTTAGATTTTTTAAAGGAACTTCGAATCAAAAGTACTGACTCTAGCGACTTCGTTCTACCGAGGCTCATAGAATGGACCTCGGGGGAACAAGCGCGAGTGACCCGAGAATTCTGTGCTGCTATTGGAATCACGGAAGTAAAATTCCATGACCTTCGGGCAACATTCATCACGAATCTTTTGGCGCGCGGTGAAGCTTTAGCAAGAGTCATGGCAATTGTCGGGCACAGTCAGCTCAAGACAACGAACGGTTACTTAAGAAAGGCCGGAGTCGATGTCCTTGGTGGAACCGACAAGCTAGGATACGGGCTTCCGAAGAGTAATGGACCTAATGTGATCTCGTTTCTTCCCTATGCTTCTCGCGGAATTCGATAACGAATGGTTTCAGGGGTTTACGCTTAAAAACGTCGCCCCGACCAATTTTTTCTTTTCGAAGTTTCTGCAGAGATAAAAGAAATACTACAAAATAAGACGGCATTTTATAGCGCCCTTACCATTTTTAGGCAAAAGGCTTTGCAAACTTTCTGTAATAACTTCGATGGATTCGATGGATCTAGGGCCTTCGACAAAGTGATGCTGAGTTTCCTGACTGACAAGAATGGGTCCTGCATAAATAGGGTAGGTCACTTGAGATTGAATTTTAGCGTTTTGATCTAAATCGATCTCAATTTTTAATACGCCAGCTTCTAGAGATTGAACCATATTTTGCTGACTAAAATTAAGCCAAATCCATTTTTTCGAAATATTTTTTGGTCCTACAACTTGTCTTTCCTCGGGTCGATTGGGAAAAAGAACAGATTTGAATTGGCTTATAAGTTCATATTTTTGCAGAAGTGTAAGTGAATGAAGTTTTTCTTGTGCCTGAAGCTTTAAAACAAGTTTTGAGCCATGCAATTCATGAGAAATCATTTGTGGCTTTGGAAAGTTTACTTTTCCAGATAGTTGAATGGAGTCCAATTTTTCAAGAAAGAGTTTCACACGAAATGAACTGAGCTTTGTCAGATCCGGAGTCTCCGGTACAAGTTCTAAGGATACAACTTGAAGTGTTCCTTGTCCCTTTTTTTGCATTTCAGGAATCACAAATTCATGGATATCATGAGTTAGTTTTTTCTTAGACAAAATCTCTAAGCGTTGTCCATTGTAGTCAATAATTAACATCGCCCGAAGTGGGATTCCATTATTTTCTTGAATGGGATTTCTATGTTGTCCCTTAATTTGATATTGAAAAACAAGATCTTGATTTCGCCACAGAAAAGGGAGTGTTTGAACTTCGATGGTGGGATCTTGAAAACGGTGAGGTTTTGGATTTTGACTTAGAACTTTGAGTTGTGACCCCTTGTTTTCAATTACAGTTGATTGGCTAATAAAATCTCCTGTAAAAGATTGCATACGAAATAAATTTTCATAGAGGTTTACAGTTTGAGGGTGGGGAGAATCTGGTTTTACGAACGGAACGACAAATTGCAGATGATTCATGTTCAACTCGATTGAAAACTGCGATGGAGCTTTTTCGACAACTTGGACTTCGTTAGCTAAATACCAACTCATAGTGGCCCAGTTGTAGCCCGGATCAGAAACATAATCGACGATAGGGTCTATGTGTTTAAATATTAAAGATGTGGCATCCTGAACGGATGATTGATTTTCAATCAAAACCCATACACCTTCCTGGTGATAGGCTGAAAAATTTGCGAATGTAAATGGGATATTAACACCTTGGTAAAGACCGTAGCTAATGGCCTCTGCCCAGGGATCAAATGGGGCATTTTTTAATTTAAAGATTTGAACTTGGCCAGATGGAAATTGAAACCTCGTTGTGTTTTGTTCAATAAAGTTTTTAATTTTGCTTGCAAGGGAGTCCACTGCATTTTGGTCTTTTTGATCTCCAAGCTTATGTCCAAACTCGTGTAAGATCAAAGCAAAGGCATCTCCTAAAGTAAGCAGGCTGCCTTTTTGATTGATCTTCTTGCGGTTGATCAAAATGTCATCACTTAAAGAATCCGTCGTCACAGCTGTGCGTGTGGGGCTGCCATCTTTTAAATCAAAGACTTGGATTTGATCTGAAAAACGAAGATTAACACCAAAGTTTAAAGGAAACGAAACGGACCGGACTTGGTTTTTGCTTGTAACATGGTAAAATGTTTTTTGACTTTGATCAGCGTACTCGTGAAACTTGTTTTTTTTCAGCCAATTGTAGGTCGTTATTTTTTCAACGATGGGTTGCAGATTGATCAATGTGTGGTGCTCTTTAGGACTGAGCTCTTTTAAAAACTTCGGATTGTTTTTTACAACATGTAAAACAAAAGCGCTGCTATCAAAGGCTCTTTGAAATAAAGCTTCGTTATTAAATGTCTCAGAATGAGACACTTGGCAGTTAAAAACCACAGCTAACATCAAGAAACATTTCGAAAGCCTGAAAATGTCTCTTGATGTCCAATGTCTGTTCAAGTTAAAGCCTGCCAAATTCAATACCATATAGCTGATATGTATTTGCAAAACAGAAGCCTAAACTTAGAAAAACATCCCGGTATTGATGTAAATGCTACTTTTTGAGTTGTTAACGAGTCCTTGATTGAAACCAAAGGCCACCTGATATCCAGTTTCACTCATATAATCTAAGCCAACATTGATGTAGCTATGGAGGGTGTCTTTTGAAAAGCCTTGAATTTCGAGTTCGCCACTGCCGCTGATCTCCACATATCCCATATGAGCTCCGACTAAAGGACGAAGTGCAGCGCCACGGTCGAAATAATGTTCTAAGCCAACATCATAAGAGGTGGCCTTCATTTTCTTTGAGGTCCAGCCTTGACCATCAAAGGAAAGACTTGAAGTGGTTTCAACTTCTGCAAAACCAGTTGTGATGCGAAGATCTTGAATATTGTAGCCCAAATTAATTCCAATAAGCGAAGGGTAGGGGGATCCGAGTCCTAAAAATACGCCGTATTTTTTGTCATCACGGATATCGAACTCAGTTCGATTTTCTTGAGAAAAAGCAAGAGGGGTAGTCAGTAAACTGAAAATAAGAATCACGGACTTCATTTTGTCTCCTTGTTTTGATTTGTGGACACAAATGAAGTACCGAATTGTGATCTTAGACTCAACCGAAGTCAGTTTAATACTGTTCGGTCGTGTTTTTCTTAGGCTTCTCAATTTTGTAAGCTACATTCTTATAAAGCTTCCCTCGAAAGCCGATTTTTTCAAATTCATCGAAAAGTACGCCCCCAATTTTCAGCATGGCTTTTCGAGATCTAATATTATCAGCACCAACGTGAAATAGGCAGGTTTCGACAAAGTGAAAAGCATAATCCATCATTAATTTTTTGAGCTCATGGTTAAAGCTTCCACCCCAGTACTTACGGGTTAAAAACGTGTAGCCGATGATCACTGACTTTTCGTGCTCGAGATAGTCATAAAAACTTGAAGTGCCAATCACCTCTGAATTCTGATTGTCAGTAATAACAAGTGCCCCTTTTGAATCTAGAAGCTTTTCAAAATAGGTTTTGAAAGTTTCTGGTAAATAGCGATCAGGAATCGGATGTGCTTCCCAGATTTTGGGATCAGAGGCTGCGAGAAATAAATTATCAAAATCTTCTTGTTGAAGCGGACGAAGGCTTATTCGTTTTCCAATCAAAGTCGGTTGTAAATTCATTCAAAGCTTTCAATAAATTTGTTTATATCTAAACGTGATTTGAAAACCATTTTTTTTCCAGAATATGAATTAAATAGGAGCTCATGATGATCCCGTGACATCGGTCCAGAATTCTTAGCGTAGGATTTGATGTGACTTAAATAGCTTTGAATTTTTTCAGAGCTATCCATCCAGGGGATATTTTCAAAGCCCCGGGTTGAAACATATTCTGAACAAAGTGCAGGGTCTAAATCTAACCATAGGAAATGGGTCAATCTGGGGAATAGAAGCTCGGCAAGATCTCCGTAAACACCCTCGGTGATCCAGTTTGCATCATGTGAAATTCTTTTAAGATCAGACTCAATGGCATCTTGTGATCGACGTTTGTAGTACCCACCGGGTTCCCAGCAAACTTCGTCTAAGGAAATTATTTTAACATCTAAATGGGCATTTAGAGCATTGGCCAACCAGGTTTTTCCAGAGCCGCTATTGCCTAAGATGAAAATTCTATTTTGACTCTCAAAATGCATGACATCAAATAGCATGTCGTCCGAGTGCTGACAAGAAGGTCCATTTGTGATTTTTTAGTCATCAAAATTGCTAACCCCAAAGCATGATGACCAAGAAGCTTTTAAACTTAAATCTAGCAGCAATCGCATTGATTGTGTGTCAATTTTTTGGTCAATTGAGTGGCGCTGAACAGCCAATTAAATGCACAGCAGTTGTTTCAACCAAAAAATCCTACGCTTACCAAGAAATCAGTATGGATCCGTTTTTAGCGCATAATGTGCTTTATCAAAGGCACCGGGCACAAGAAATTCGAGATCCAAATCGACCCTTTGGGTTTAGTACTGAAGGTGTGATGAGCTCACAGGTGCTGCAGATGAAAAACAATCTTACCGATCGGCTTCAGATTTTAACTCAAAAGAATACCAAAAATAGTTTACTTGAATTTGCCAAGAAAGCCATTGATCACGCCGACCGAACGATCAATGATTCTTATCGCTACGATGACTTACTGGTTTTGAGTCTTTGGCACAGCATGGTCATGACCATCGATCCCCAGTTCGGCACTCTTTTTTTAGAAGATGATATCGCTCGGCAAAATTCGATGAAAAATCCCTTTAACGAAAATTTTTTAAAAAGCCACCCCCGGTTTGGCTACCTGCTGCCAGTGATGGGTATGAGCGAGAAACTTGATTTAGTACGCTCTCGTAATGCATTTTTTTATTCGGTGGGAATTACAGTAAGATCAGAATTTGCAGACGGTGGAGACATGTCGCCTTATCAATTTTTGATTCATGATTGGAGTGCTCATGCGGGGCGCTCTTCGAGTGCAGATGTGGCAGAGATTCTTTATCTTAGCGCTGAAGAAATTCCTGCTTTTTATAAAAGAAGATTGGAAGTGATTGGGTTCATTGATGACATTTTTTTAGACCAAAACTACTCGCAAGTTCTAAAAGATAATTACGAAGATTTACTATATAGAATTGATCACGAGGATTCCCATTCAGTTGCCATCGATGATATGCACTTACGAACTCTACTGACCTATTTCATAGATCAACCAAGAGCTACGATGCCAAAGACCAATCCTCTTGTTTATGAAAAAGCGAAGGCCGATTGGATGACAATTCAAAAGCATCAACTTCAGGATTTCCAAAGACTATTTAAAACAAGCCCCGAATTTAAAAATTTTTGGTTGGATTTTAAAAAACGTTTTAAAAAGAATGCTCAAATATCTGAAGTCATTCGAATCTATGAGGCTACGCTGACAAGTCATTAGTCCTAACCCGAGGCAAGTTTTCCAGTAGAAAACACTTTCTTGTTTTACAGCTGTACCAAATTGAGATGTGAGCTTGATTCGTCATGTTATCCGGCACAAAATTAAGACTTGGGGGAATCCATGGGTGTGACTTTTTCTAAAAGGTTCGGGGCTCGTATTGTTTTGTTTTGGTTCTTCTCGTTTTTCGTTCTTTTTTCCTTTCAAAATTGTGGTTCTCAGTTTCAAGTCAATACCGAAACCGCAGACCTTGCATCACAGTCAGTTTTGCAAATGCCTTCTGTCACTTTTGAAAGCACAACTCCAACTCTGATCAACACTCCCACCCACACATTAGCTTTCCGATTGGCTAATGTGCAAGACTCTGAAGTTAGAAGTATTACGTGTCAGCTCAATCAAATGCCAGTGGTTGATTGCTCCAGCAGGTCGTTAGTTTTGAATCAACTTGTTGACGGAGAGCACCGCGTGCGAATCGTAGTTGAAACCGTTTCTGGAATGATCGGCGAGACTGTAAGAATTTTTCGAAAAGACTCTACAGCTCCGGTGCTGACAGTCGCTATGGCACCCCTTGCGGTGAATAATCAAACGTCAGCTTCAATTTTAGTAAAT